>NZ_CP146343.1:310000-590000 GCF_037055275.1 Pseudomonas sp. ML2-2023-3 | reverse complement strand
CTTAGACAGCTAGGAGGTTGGCTTAGAAGCAGCCACCCTTTAAAGAAAGCGTAATAGCTCACTAGTCGAGTCGGCCTGCGCGGAAGATTTAACGGGGCTCAAACCATACACCGAAGCTACGGGTATCACTTAGGTGATGCGGTAGAGGAGCGTTCTGTAAGCCTGTGAAGGTGAGTTGAGAAGCTTGCTGGAGGTATCAGAAGTGCGAATGCTGACATGAGTAACGATAATGGGTGTGAAAAACACCCACGCCGAAAGACCAAGGTTTCCTGCGCAACGTTAATCGACGCAGGGTTAGTCGGTCCCTAAGGCGAGGCTGAAAAGCGTAGTCGATGGAAAACAGGTTAATATTCCTGTACTTCTGGTTATTGCGATGGAGGGACGGAGAAGGCTAGGCCAGCTTGGCGTTGGTTGTCCAAGTTTAAGGTGGTAGGCTGGAATCTTAGGTAAATCCGGGATTCTAAGGCCGAGAGCTGATGACGAGTTGTCTTTTAGACAACGAAGTGGTTGATGCCATGCTTCCAAGAAAAGCTTCTAAGCTTCAGGTAACCAGGAACCGTACCCCAAACCGACACAGGTGGTTGGGTAGAGAATACCAAGGCGCTTGAGAGAACTCGGGTGAAGGAACTAGGCAAAATGGCACCGTAACTTCGGGAGAAGGTGCGCCGGTGAGGGTGAAGCATTTACTGCGTAAGCCCATGCCGGTCGAAGATACCAGGCCGCTGCGACTGTTTATTAAAAACACAGCACTCTGCAAACACGAAAGTGGACGTATAGGGTGTGACGCCTGCCCGGTGCCGGAAGGTTAATTGATGGGGTTAGCTAACGCGAAGCTCTTGATCGAAGCCCCGGTAAACGGCGGCCGTAACTATAACGGTCCTAAGGTAGCGAAATTCCTTGTCGGGTAAGTTCCGACCTGCACGAATGGCGTAACGATGGCGGCGCTGTCTCCACCCGAGACTCAGTGAAATTGAAATCGCTGTGAAGATGCAGTGTATCCGCGGCTAGACGGAAAGACCCCGTGAACCTTTACTATAGCTTTGCACTGGACTTTGAATTTGCTTGTGTAGGATAGGTGGGAGGCTTTGAAGTGTGGACGCCAGTCTGCATGGAGCCAACCTTGAAATACCACCCTGGCAACTTTGAGGTTCTAACTCAGGTCCGTTATCCGGATCGAGGACAGTGTATGGTGGGTAGTTTGACTGGGGCGGTCTCCTCCTAAAGAGTAACGGAGGAGTACGAAGGTGCGCTCAGACCGGTCGGAAATCGGTCGTAGAGTATAAAGGCAAAAGCGCGCTTGACTGCGAGACAGACACGTCGAGCAGGTACGAAAGTAGGTCTTAGTGATCCGGTGGTTCTGTATGGAAGGGCCATCGCTCAACGGATAAAAGGTACTCCGGGGATAACAGGCTGATACCGCCCAAGAGTTCATATCGACGGCGGTGTTTGGCACCTCGATGTCGGCTCATCACATCCTGGGGCTGAAGCCGGTCCCAAGGGTATGGCTGTTCGCCATTTAAAGTGGTACGCGAGCTGGGTTTAGAACGTCGTGAGACAGTTCGGTCCCTATCTGCCGTGGACGTTTGAGATTTGAGAGGGGCTGCTCCTAGTACGAGAGGACCGGAGTGGACGAACCTCTGGTGTTCCGGTTGTCACGCCAGTGGCATTGCCGGGTAGCTATGTTCGGGAAAGATAACCGCTGAAAGCATCTAAGCGGGAAACTTGCCTCAAGATGAGATCTCACTGGAACCTTGAGTTCCCTAAAGGGCCGTCGAAGACTACGACGTTGATAGGTTGGGTGTGTAAGCGCTGTGAGGCGTTGAGCTAACCAATACTAATTGCCCGTGAGGCTTGACCATATAACACCCAAGCAATTTGAGTCGAAGAGACCAGATTGCGGTGTGTGAAGACGATACAGACCGAAAGTTTGCGACTCACAAAACACCAAACTATTACATACCCATTCGCTGGAGCGTAAACCGAAAGGTAAACGACCTGGCTACCGAATTTCTTGACGACCATAGAGCATTGGAACCACCTGATCCCATCCCGAACTCAGAAGTGAAACGATGCATCGCCGATGGTAGTGTGGGGTTTCCCCATGTGAGAGTAGGTCATCGTCAAGATTAAATTCCAAAATCCCTGTCTGCTCGCGCAGACGGGGATTTTGTTTTTATAGAAGTACCAAGTTTTCGCAGAGACGTTTTCATGACGGATCTGACACAGAATTTCTTGACGACCATAGAGCATTGGAACCACCTGATCCCATCCCGAACTCAGAAGTGAAACGATGCATCGCCGATGGTAGTGTGGGGTTTCCCCATGTGAGAGTAGGTCATCGTCAAGATTGAATTCCGAAACCCCTGTCTGCTAACGCAGACAGGGGTTTTGTTTTTTGCGCGATATAAATCCCCAGTGTAGTGGTCTAATGAAACCGGACACCCTTTTAGGCGAGAATACTCGCCAGATCGAGGTGTCAGATGACCAAACAACGCCGTACCTTTTCCGCTGAATTCAAACGCGAGGCTGCCGACCTCGTGCTCAAGCAAAACTACAGCTTCATCGTATCCGCTCCATGAACCCCACATTCCAAGCGGATAGCTGACGGCCGATGCTGTGCTCCCTATTTCCAACAGGAGCCAATCACCATGATGCGTCCCAATGCCAGCGTTGAAAAAGTGTACCTCTATCCAAAGCCGGTAGACTTTAGAAAGTCCATCGATGGCCTGGCTGCGCTGGTCGAACTGGATATCAAGGTCGCGGTGTTTGACCCCGTGCTCTTTGTTTTCCTGAATCGCCACCGTAACCGCGTCAAAGTGTTGTACTGGGAGCGCAACGGCTTCTGCCTTTGGCTCAAGCGTCTGGAGTCCGAGCGTTTTAAAATCTCACCTGATGAGGTGGACGAGGCTATCGTGCTGACCGTTCAGGAACTGAACTGGCTATTGGATGGATTTGATCTCTGGCGCAACCGTCCTCACAAGGTTTTAACGCCAAGATTCGTCGCTTAACAGGTATAATCCGGGCATGAATTTGATGCCCGAAGACCTCCCTGATGACCCTATTCTGCTCAAGCAAATGTTGCTTGAGGCACTCAGCCGTCAGCAGGTAACGGCTGAGGCATACCAGACTCATATCGTCGATCTAAAAGAACAGATCAAGTTGCTGCGCGACCGTTTATTCGGGCGTAAATCCGAGCAGACCGTTGAACCCAACACCCCACAACTCGCGTTATTCAACGAGCCCGAAAGCGAGCCGATGCCTTCAATCGGCGACGCTGACGAAGAAGTGGTTGCTCCGACCCCACCTCGTGGCAAACGCAAGCCACTGTCAGCTGATCTACCGCGCATCGAAGTCATCCACGAACTGCCCGAGCACGAACTGACCTGTGCCTGCGGTTGCCGCAAGCACGTGATCAGCGAAGAAATCAGCGAACAGCTGGATATCGTGCCGATGCAGATCCGTGTCATCAAACATATCCGCAAGGTTTACGGTTGCCGTGGCTGCGAAACGGCACCGGTCACCGCCGACAAGCCGGCTCAACTGATCGAAAAGAGCATGGCCAGCCCAAGCGTTCTGGCCATGCTGCTGACCACGAAGTACGTCGATGGCTTACCGCTGCATCGTTTCGAAACGGTTCTGAGCCGGCATGGTATCGATATCCCGCGTCAGACTCTCGCTCGCTGGGTTATCCAGTGCGGCGAGCACTTACAACCGTTGCTGAATTTGATGCGCGACCGGTTGCTGGAAAGCACGGTCATCCACTGCGATGAAACCCGTGTTCAGGTACTGAAAGAACCGGATCGAGACCCTACCAGCCAATCCTGGATGTGGGTGCAGGCCAGCGGGCCGCCAGACCGAAAAGTCGTGCTGTTCGACTACACCTCCAGCCGTGCGCAGGACGTGCCGTTGCGTCTGCTGGAAAGTTATCGTGGTTACGTGATGACCGACGATTACGCGGGATATAACGCGTTGGCGTTGCAGTCGGGTGTGGAGCGGCTGGCGTGTATGGCCCATGCGCGGCGCAAGTTCGTTGACGCGCAAAAAGTGCAACCCAAAGGCAAGACAGGTCGCGCCGATATTGCACTGACGATGATTAACAAGTTGTACGGCATCGAGCGTGAACTCAAGGATGCCAGTGATGAGCAGCGTTTTATTGTCCGTCAGGAAAAGAGCCTGCCGATCCTGGCCCAGTTGAAAGGCTGGCTGGAAAAAACGCAGCCTCAGGTCACCCCTCAAAGTGTTCTGGGCAAGGCAGTTAACTACCTGGCCAGCAACTGGAGCCGGCTGGAACGCTACGTGGAAGCCGGTTTTTTACCTATCGACAACAATGCGGCCGAAAGGGCGATAAAACCGTTCGTTATCGGTCGTAAGGCGTGGCTGTTCAGCGACACGCCCAAAGGCGCTACCGCCAGTGCTCAGATATACAGTCTGGTGGAGACCGCCAAGGTCAACGGCCAGGAGCCCTATACGTGGCTACGCCACGTACTGGAGCAGTTACCACATGCGCAGTCGGTGGCGGACTATGAAGCACTGCTGCCGTGGAACTGTTCGCCAGAGATACGACGTTAAGCCTGACCCTATCGTGGGTGGTTGGATCGTATGCTATCGAGACCTTTCGATATCCTTTGCTGTACCGCCAAATCCACCATGCACGTAATAGATTCGGGACGTTTTTTGGGCCTCCAAAGCCCTGTAAAAACAGAAAATCCTACCCCCGGTACAAAAATAGTCCTACCCCCGGTACAGGTCAAAAATGGCTCACATGAGCACAGATAGGGCGTACTTCTGGATTTTCGTGGCATTTGAATGGCATTTAAACGCCACAGAAATGGGGGCCATCTTTTGTACCAGCTGAAATACCTGGCCTTGGCATTTTTGTGCCACTGAAATAACCAAACTTTGACATTTTCGTGCCACTAAAATAGCCAAACATTGGCATTCTTATGTCAGCAAAATGGTAAGCGAGCTATTTATGTGCCACAGGTAGAGAAATATGAGGCGCCGCGTCTGGGACAGGTGGTGACTTTGAATGTGGGGTTCATGGAGCGCTTACGCTTCATCGAAGCCAGTCGTTCACTGAGTGTTGGTGAGTCGGCGCTGCGCCGCTGGGTCGACCAGCTTCAGCAAGAGCGCACCGGCGTCACGCCCCAGAGCAAGGCCCTGACACCAGAGCAGCAAAAAATCCAGGAGTTGGAAGCTCGGATTGCTCGCCTCGAGCGCGAGAAATCAATATTAAAAAAGGCTACCGCGCTCTTGATGTCGGAAGATCTCGAGCGTACGCGCTGATCAATCAGCTAAGCGTCCATGAGCCTGTTGACTGCTTGTGCGAGGCGTTTGAGGTCGCTCGTTCGGGGTACTACGCGCATCGTCTAAGGCGGCGAACACCAGATGTTGAGCGGCTCAGGCTGCGTAGCCGAGTGAGCGAGTTGTTCACCCAGGGCCGAAGTGCTCCCGGCAGTCGAAGCATCACGTTGATGATGCAAGAAGAAGGTGAGCAAATTGGACGGTTTAAGGTACGCAGGCTGATGCGTGAGCTGGAGTTGGTCAGCAAGCAGCCAGGATCACACGCCTATAAAAAGGCGACAGTCGAGCGGCCGGATATCCCAAATATATTGAACCGAGAATTTGATGTCGAAGCGCCCAACCAGGTCTGGTGCGGCGACATCACCTACATCTGGGCACAGGGGAAATGGCACTACCTTGCGGTTGTCATGGATCTTTACGCTCGCCGAGTGGTGGGCTGGGCGTTATCAGAAAAGCCGGATGCAGACTTGGTGATCAAGGCGTTGGATGTGGCTTACGAGCAGCGTGGCAAGCCGCAAGGCCTGCTATTTCACTCAGACCAGGGATCCCAATATGGCAGCCGCAACTTTCGCCAGCGGCTGTGGCGTTATCGCATGCGTCAGAGTATGAGCCGCC
Source organism: Pseudomonas sp. ML2-2023-3 (assembly GCF_037055275.1). Classification (NCBI taxonomy): domain Bacteria; kingdom Pseudomonadati; phylum Pseudomonadota; class Gammaproteobacteria; order Pseudomonadales; family Pseudomonadaceae; genus Pseudomonas; species Pseudomonas sp. ML2-2023-3. The sequence goes on along the minus strand of NZ_CP146343.1, from coordinate 584,081 downwards.
GAGGAAACTGCTGGGATAATGCGCCGATGGAGCGGGTTTTTCGCAGCTTGAAAACAGAGTGGATACCAACCACTGGCTACATGACCGGCCACCAGGCTCAGAGAGATATTAGCCAGTACCTGATGCATCACTACAACTGGATCCGACCTCATCAATTTAACGATGGATTGGCCCCAGCGAAAACGGAAGAAAAACTCAAAACCGTGTCCGGGATGAGTTGACCACTACACAGCGCCTTCTGTTCTCTAGCCCTTCCCATATCCCTTTTTAAAGCCACGGCTGCGCTTTCGTCGGATTAAACACATAGCTACCAAAAGTGGCTAAGTATTCCGCAATTGGTGCCGACAGCCTGTTGAGCAATGCGTACGAGCAGACCTGCCAAGAGGTTGTCTGCGCTGTTACACACAACGGTGCCCACGTACGCATCCAACCTTTTGGCATAAGAAGTCCCATGCTATGAATCTAAAGTTCAGCCATAAAATCCTTCTGGCCGCTTCAGGGGTCGTGGTTCTGGCGTTTGCATTATTCACTTTGTATAACGACTACCTGCAGCGCGACACCATCAAGCAAAACATCGAGTCCTCGGTGCAGCAAGCTGGCAACCTGACAGCCAGCAGTGTTCAGAATTGGCTCAGTGGCCGCATCCTGGTGCTGGAGAGCCTCGCACAAAGCATTGCGCATCAAGGCAGCCAGGCTGATCTGCCCGGCCTGGTCGATCAGCCAGCGTTTACCTCCAACTTCCAGTTCACCTACGTCGGGCAAGCCAACGGAGTTTTTACCCAGCGCCCCGATGCCACAATGCCCGAAGGTTATGACCCCCGTGAGCGCCCTTGGTACAAGCAAGCGGTAAGCGCTGGTCAGACCATGCTGACACCGCCCTACATGGCAGCTGTCGGGGGCCTGATTGTGACCATTGCCATGCCGGTTAAAAAAGGCGGTGAGCTGCTCGGCGTGGCAGGCGGTGATCTGAGCCTCGATAGCCTGGTCAAAATCATTAACTCAGTTGATTCAGGTGGTCTGGGTTATGCGTTTTTGGTGAGCAGCGATGGCCAGATCATCGTCAGTCCGGATAAAAATCAGGTGATGAAAAACCTGAAGGATATCTACCCGTCCAGTGCTCTACGCATTGAAAAAGGTGTTCAGGAAGTCAGGCTCGACGGCCAGGAGCGGATTATTTCCTTTACCCCGGTGACAGGCTTGCCGTCCGCAGATTGGTTTATCGGTCAATCCATCGACAAAGAAAAGGCTTACGCGCCGCTGTCTAAATTCCGCACATCGGCAGTGATTGCGATGTTTATTGCCGTGGCCGCGATTGCACTGCTGCTGAGCTTGTTGATCCAGGTATTAATGCGTCCGCTCACTACGATGGGGCGTGCGATGCAAGACATCGCGCAAGGCGAAGGCGACCTGACACGGCGCTTGGTCATTGAGAACAAGGATGAATTTGGGGAGTTGGCCAGCTCGTTCAACCAGTTCGTTGAGCGTATTCACGCGTCAATCAGCGAAGTGTCCTCTGCTACCCGCCATGTGCATGATTTGTCTCACCGCGTCATGGCATCGTCCAACGCATCCATTGTCGGCTCGGACGAGCAGAGTGCGCGAACCAACAGCGTGGCCGCCGCCATCAACGAGTTGGGTGCTGCCACCCAGGAAATCGCCCGCAATGCTGCCGACGCGTCACAGCATGCCAGCGGAGCCAGTGAGCAGGCAGATGATGGTCGCAAGGTTGTCGAGCAGACCATCCAGGCCATGACCGAGCTTTCGCAGAAGATCAGTCTGTCGTGTGCGCAAATCGAAACCCTGAATGCCAGCACCGACAATATCGGCCACATTCTGGATGTGATCAAAGGCATCTCTCAGCAAACCAACCTGCTGGCCCTCAACGCAGCCATTGAGGCCGCGCGTGCGGGGGAGGCGGGTCGAGGCTTTGCCGTGGTGGCCGATGAGGTACGCAACCTCGCTCACCGCACTCAGGAGTCGGCGGAGGAGATACATAAAATGATCACCTCGCTGCAAGTGGGTTCCCGCGAAGCGGTCAGCACCATGAATGCGAGCCAGATTTCCAGCGAAGAAAGCGTCGAGGTCGCGAATCAGGCGGGGGCTCGATTGATCAGCGTGACTCAACGTATCGAAGAAATCGACGGAATGAACCAGTCGGTTGCCGCCGCAACCGAGGAACAGACCGCCGTGGTCGAAACCCTCAATGTGGATATCAACCAGATCAACCTGCTTAACCAGCAAGGTGTGGTGAACCTCAACGAAACCCTCAAGGACTGCGATGCCCTGTCGCAGCAAGCCAGTCGTCTCAAGCAATTGGTCGACAGCTTCAAGATCTGAGGATCGCTAGTCGCTCAAGACTTATCCACAGCCCTGGCGTTTCAAGCGTCAGGGCTGTTTTGCATTCTGAGTGTTCAGATAGTGGGTAATAGCCGTAACACCGCGTTGCAGATGTAACTCCAACTCTGCAATGCATGACTCAACATCTCTGGCTCGGGCATGACGCAACAGTGCCCTGTGATCGTCCTGGCACAACTTGCCAAGGTCCATCTGCTCAAGGTTAAAGCGCAGAAAGCGTTCTTCCTCGATAAGCCCTGCCTCAATCAACGCCAGCAGTTTTCGATTCGGCGCCCTGCAGTAAAGCGCTTGATGAAATTGCCGGTTGAGTGTGCCGATCTTGCCGAAATCTGTTTCGGATTCAAGTGCCTCGATATAGCTGTCGGCCGTTTCAAAGTCCTCGTCAGTCAGCAGTGGTACTGACAGACGCAGTGCCTGGGCTTCAAGCAACAGGCGCAGCTCGTAGGTCTCCAGCGAGTTGTCCTCGATCAAAGGAGCAACAACCGCTCCTTTGTATTGCACGACCTGCAGCAAGCCTTGAGCTTCCAGCTGACGCAGTGCCTCGCGCACGGGCATTCGGCTAACGCCAAACAACTGTGCCAACGCCTCTTGGCGGATTGCGGTACCGCATGGCAAGCGGCCATCAAGAATGGCGTTGCGCAAAGTTTCTTCAATCACCACCCGCGCCAAATGAGCGGGTATGGGGCCCGATACAACTATGCTGTTTAAAGGATTGAGTTTGACGGCCACGTTGCTACTACCTACGCCGAAAGTTCAGCACGCTTGTTTGGATCCAATTCAAGTTAGGTACTGACCCAATCCTTGTCAAACCTTGTTACGTTTAGTTTAGCCTGACTGCGAGATAAGAGATTGCATGGTGCCACTATCTTTCTTTTCCAGGACGCTTCAGCCCGCTCCCTTTTGTCAGGGCCTGTGCCCTACAATCGCCAAAATCAAAGCTGCCCAAATCGCAGCCTTAATGCACAGCAGGTGAAGGATGGGCGTACTCAGCAAGAACGATGTGGGGGAGTTGCGGTTGCGTACTCCTGAGTCGCCCCACATTGCACTCACCCAAATAGTTCGCCAGCCGTGGCTGTGGTGCATATTGCTCTTGGCCTCAGTGGTGCGGCTCTATGGTTTTACAGCCTCTGCCGTCTGGTGCGACGAGGGCTCCAGCCTGATGCTGAGCGACTATCCCCTCGCCGAAATCTGGTTGCATGCGTCGCACGATGTTCACCCTCCGTTGTATTTCATGCTGCTGCATGGCTGGATGGCGCTGTTTGGTGACGGTCTTGTCTCCATCCGAACCCTGAGTGTCTTGCCGGGTATCGCAACCGTATTGCTGGGCATGTGGCTCGTGCGGTTGATTGCAACCCAAAGAGCCGCGTTACTGGCCGGGCTTCTGCTGGCATTGCTGCCGACTGCAGTGCGTTATAGCCAGGAAGTGAGGATGTACTCGCTCATGGGGCTGTGGCTGATAGGCGCCACGATTGCGCTGGTCTATTGGGTTAAAGCGCCGCATAAACTCCGTTATCCGGTCATTTACACCGGGTTGATGGCGGCAGCGTTCTATACGCATTACTTCACCGCTTTCTGTGTGATCGCCCACTGGCTATATCTGTTGATCAGTGGCCGTAGCTCCGGGTGGTTGATCAAGCGTCCCGCCTGGTGGTTGGCCAATGTTGCCATTGTGTTGTTGTTTCTGCCCTGGCTCCCCGGCCTGGTGGATCTGCTGCAGCACATGGACGACCTCAAGAGCGGCGGTGATGTGGGCTGGGAGCCTGCAGTCGATGCCCGCTCTTTGCCCGCCATGACCTGGCAGCTTTTGATTCAGGACGAAGGCGAAAACCTGCCTTGGCCGCTGTTCTGGCTGGCACCGCTTGCACTGCTGGGCGGCTTGGTATGGATGGCGGTTCGCGATTCATCCCGGCATAAATTCACTGGATTGATCGTGATTTACACCCTGCTGCCGATCCTGGCCATTTACGCCGTGTCGTTTGTCTCGCCGCTGTTTATCGAGCGTTACGTGATGTTTGCCGCACTTGGCTTGCCACTGCTTGTGGCGATCGCAGTGGATCGCCTGCTCAAGCACAAGCGTGCGTTGGCCTTCGCACTTCTGTCACTGTTTGTTGGCACTGAGTTGGTGGGCCTGCGCAGTAACTTCAGCAGCGATGCCGACCATTTTGATCGTCTGGTTGAGCACGTAAACCAACAGTTCCTGCCTGGTGACCGAATCGTAGTCAGTGACCTGTTCTGGTACTTCAGTTACGTCTACTACAACAAGACCGGGATTGAACCCCTGCTCTACACGCCGCCCACAGACAGCGGCGCATCCGGACGTCCTAACAACTACGGGTTTGGCACCCTGGTGAACGCCAATGGGGCCAAAATCTATGTTGATCGACTGGCAGACTTGCCGGCCGGTACGGGGCGGGTCTGGCTGATCAGTAGCAAAGAACTGCCGGATGATTTCGGCTCTATTCCAGCAGGTTGGCACAAAGCACAGGACTTGGCCGTCGATGACACCCAGGCTCGACTATATTTGACTTGCCTTGGGGCCGAATGCGGCCCTGAACCTGAATGGAGTCAACTCAATGCAAAAGCCAACCCATAGCCTCCCGTCCTTGTTCAAACAACTGGGCCTGCCGTCCAGCCCCGAAGATATCGAAAAATTTGTCACAACCCACTCACCGCTCAAGCCTGACCTGAAGCTCGAAGACGCATTTTTCTGGACGCCTGCCCAAGCGGCGTTTTTGCGTGAAGAGCATCTTGAGGATGCCGATTGGGCTGAAATCGTCGACCAACTGAACCTCATGCTGCGCACAAAACCGATCGTAGGTAAGCAGAAATAAATGGCAACACTTGACTGTGATCATCTGGCCGCGCAATATTAATAGTTAGCAAACTAACATTATGTGACGCCTCTTGCCTGACACTCTCGATCCACTGCAAATGAGCATCAGCACCGGCATGGTGGTTGCGACTCGCCATTGGCGTCGCGTCTGCCAGGCTACGCTGGTCAACTACGGCATTTCCGAAGCCTGTGCCATGCCGCTGCTGATTATCGGGCGCTTGGGGGAGGGGGTGAGACAAGTCACCGTGGCCCATGCTGCCGGGATGGAAAGCCCGTCGCTGGTGCGTCTGCTCGATCAGCTGTGCAAGGCCGGCTACGTACGCCGCTGTGAAGATGCCAGCGACCGACGCGCCAAAACCCTGAGTCTTACCGACACCGGACGCGCCCTGGTGCAATCGATTGAAGCCCAACTCGTGCAACTGAGAAGAGCGGCTCTGGCAGGCATTTCGCTGGCTGACCAGGAAGCCGCACTGCGTGTGATCAAAGCCTTTGAAGCGGCCGGTCAACTGCCTGACGGAGCGATGAATTGAACGGGTTTTTCAGCAGCATGCCGCCTGCCCGTGACTGGTTCTATGGTGTGCGCACGTTCGCCGCATCGATGATCGCGCTGTATATCGCATTGTTAATGGAAATGCCCCGTCCGTATTGGGCCATGGCCACGGTTTACATCGTCTCCAGCCCCTTCGTCGGGCCTACCAGTTCCAAGGCGGTGTACCGCGCACTGGGCACCCTGATCGGCGCTGCGGCTGCCGTATTTTTTGTCCCGCTATTTGTGCAAACGCCATTTCTGCTGGTGTTGGTGATCGCGCTCTGGACCGGCATTTTGCTGTTTCTGTCGCTGCACCTGCGCACTGCCAACAGCTACATATTCATGCTTGCCGGTTACACCATGCCCATGATCGCTTTGCCGATTGTGGACAACCCGCTGAACGTCTTCGACATCGCCGTCTCGCGTACCGAGGAAATCATGCTCGGGATAGTCTGCGCGGCGGTGGTCGGCAGCATGTTCTGGCCTCGCCGCTTGACCCCGGTTTTTATCGACTCGGCGGCCAAGTGGTTCGCCGATGCGAGCAATTACAGCAAGCACTTTCTGGCTCGCGACGTTGAGCCGAGCAAAGCCAGCGGCCTGCGCGCATCGATGGTCACGACCTTCAACAGTCTTGAAATGATGATTGGCCAACTGCCCCATGAGGGCGCGCACCCGCAGACCGTGCGCAATACCAAAGAGTTGCGCGGGCGCATGATCCACTTGTTACCCGTGGTCGATGCACTGGACGACGCACTCTACGCGCTGGAGCGTCGCGCCCCTGAACTGCTCGATAAAGTCACTCCTTTGCTCGACCATGCTCAGCTGTGGCTTGAAAGTACCCGGGAAGGGGCTTCGATCGAGCATTGGCAAGCATTGCGCCATGAACTCGAAGCGTTACAACCCAGTGCTGCGGCGCTGGATGATCGTCGCCAATTGGTTTTTTCCAACGTGCTGTATCGACTGGGCGAATGGATCGACCTGTGGCAAGACTGTCGCAGCCTGCAAAAAGCCATATCGACCGGTAGTCAGGATGTCTGGCGTGCCGTATACCGGCATTGGCGCCTTGGGCGGCTGACGCCGTTTCTCGATCGCGGGCTGATGCTCTATTCGGCATTTTCCACCGTGACTGCGATTGTCGTCGCCTCAGTGCTGTGGATATTGCTCGGCTGGACCGACGGCGCCAGTGCCGTGATTCTGGCCGCGGTGGCCTGCAGTTTTTTTGCCTCGATGGACGACCCGGCGCCGCAGATCTACCGATTCTTTTTCTGGACCTCGCTGTCGGTGGTGTTCGCCAGCCTGTACCTGTTTGTAATCCTGCCCAACCTGCACGACTTTCCGATGCTGGTACTGGCGTTCGCAGTGCCGTTCATCTGCGTGGGTACCCTGACCGTACAACCGCGTTTTTACCTGGGCACATTGCTGACCATCGTCAACACCGCTTCGTTTATCAGCATTCAGGGCGCCTACGATGCGGACTTCATGGTGTTCATGAACGCCAACCTGGCAGGCCCCATCGGTCTGCTGTTTGCCTTCGTCTGGACCCTGCTTGCGCGTCCGTTCGGTGCCGAGCTGGCGGCCAAGCGTCTGACGCGTTTCAGCTGGCGCGACATCGTCACCCTGACCCAGCCCGCGACTCTGGCCGAGCACCGGCACATGGGGGCGCAAATGCTTGATCGCCTGATGCAGCACTTGCCGCGTCTGGCCTTGACCGGGCAGGACACGGGCAGCGCTCTGCGTGATCTGCGGGTCGCACTCAACCTTCTGGACTTGCTGGCCTATGCGCCAAGGGTCACGGGTATACCGCAACGGCTGTTGCGTCAGGTGGTGAGCGATGTGGGTGACTACTTTTGCGCCTGCCTCAAGGCGGGTGAGCGTTTGCCAATGCCCCTTGGCCTGCAAATGACCATGGACCGCACTCGCCGCGCCCTCAACGCCAACGACCTGCAAGGCGAAGGCGAAGCGCGGGTGCACCTGCTGCATGCCCTTAGCGGGCTGCGTCTGGCTTTGCTGCCTGGCGTCGAATTTATCGTCGACAACGACGACCTGTCACATCCTCAGGCTCAAAGCATTGATGGAGCGCCGCTATGATCGGTGATGTAGATATCAGCGGGGTATTCCTGCCCACGCTCCTGGTATTGATGGGCATTACCTATTTACTGTTTTTGGTGGTTCACGGGTTACTCACGCGTGTGCACTTTTACCGTCTGGTCTGGCACCGGGCTTTGTTCAACGTCGGTCTCTACGCTCTGTTACTCGGCGTTGTGGATTCGTTTAGTCGATATCTGATGACATGAAAAAACCTTTACTGACCTTGGGCCGTGTCGTTCTCACCTTATTGGTGGTGACGTTTGCCTGCGTCGTGGTCTGGCGCATGACCATGTATTACATGTTTGCTCCCTGGACCCGCGACGCCCACATCCGAGCCGACATTGTGCAAATAGCCCCCGATGTCTCGGGCTTGATCAAGCAGGTCGATGTGCGTGACAACCAGCTCGTCACCCGTGACCAGGTGCTGTTTGTCATCGATCAGGAACGCTTCAAACTGGCGTTGCGCCAAGCCCAGGCCACGGTTGCCGATCGCAAGGAAACCCTGGCGCAAGCCCAGCGTGAAAGCCGTCGTAACAAGGGGCTGGGTAATCTGGTCGCCCGTGAGCTGCTCGAAGAAAGCCAGTCCCGTGAAATGCGCGCTCAGGCCGCGCTCACCGAGGCCCAGGTGGCCGTGGACAGTGCTCAGCTGAACCTAGACCGTACCGTCGTGCGCAGCCCGGTTGATGGCTACGTCAATGACCGGGCACCCCGGGTCAATGAGTTCGTCACGGCGGGGCGGCCTGTGTTGTCGATTGTCGACAGCACCTCGTTCCATATCGACGGTTATTTCGAGGAGACAAAGCTCGATGGCATCCATGTCGGTCAGAGCGTTGATATCCGCGTGATTGGCGACAATGCCCGTTTGCGTGGTCATGTCGAAAGCATCGTGGCGGGTATCGAAGACCGTGACCGTACCAGCGGCCAGAACCTGCTGCCCAACGTCAACCCGGCGTTCAGCTGGGTACGGCTGGCGCAGCGGATTCCGGTGCGCATTGTGTTTGATGATGTGCCGGAGGACTTTCGCATGATCGCCGGTCGCACTGCGACAGTGTCCATTATCGAAGACTCGTCCAAAGACAGGCCTGCCCCGGAGAGTGCGCGATGAAAGCCGTTCACCTGGCAGCCGTAGGGCTGGGTTTGCTGCTGTCCGGTTGCCAGTTGCTTGGCCCTGATTACCACTTGCCCAAAGACGCGGCCATGCAACGCCCGGACTTGCAGGGTGAACTGGCGGGCGAGGGTGCCAATGTGATGTCCGCGCCGGTCCCCGATGATTGGTGGAAGCTCTACCAAGACCCGAAACTCAACGAGCTGGTACGTCAGGCGCTGGCCTCCAACACCGACTTGCGGGTCGCGGCGGCGAACCTGTCGCGGGCGCGGGCTCAGGTTGAGCAGGCGCAGTCGGCCGGAGGCTGGAGTGGCTCGGTGAAGGCGGGCGCTCAGCGTCTGCAAGAGTCCGGGGAAGCCTTCCTGCTGGCGGATAAGGTGCCGGTGGCCAACGTCGGCGACCTGGGCATCAGCACCTCGTATCAGTTCGATTTGTGGGGCACCTTGCAGCGCGGTATCGAAGCGGCGCAGGCCAATGCCGACGCAACTCAGGCTGCCGCCGACACCGCGCGCATCACCCTGGTAGCGGATGTGGTGCGGGCGTACACCCAAGTGTGCGCAGCCAATGAAGAACACCACATCGCTGATGAATCCCTCAGGCTGCAAGCGCAAAGCACCAGCCTGACCCAACGTCTGCGTGATGCGGGCCGCGGTGACGAAACTCAAGTCACCCGCTCCGAAACCCAGTTCAAATCGTTGCGGGCAGAATTGCCTCGTTACGAGGCGTTGCGCCAGTCCGGTTTGTTCCGCCTGTCCATGTTGCTGGCCAAGCCGCTGGACCAACTGCCATCTGGCGTTGCCACTTGTGCCGAGCTGCCGCACATCGCGCAACTGCTGCCTGTAGGTGACGGTGCAGCGCTGCTCAAGCGCCGCCCTGACGTGCGTCAGGCCGAACGCCATCTGGCCGCAGCGACCGCTGAGATAGGTGTCGCCACGGGCTCCCTGTACCCGGACATCAGCATCGGTGCCAGCATTGGCACGGTGGGCATCATCGACAATCTGGGTACGGCGCCCACCAACCGCTGGGGCTTTGGCCCGATGCTGAGCTGGACGATTCCGACCAATGGCTCGCGAGCCCGAATTCGTGAAGCAGAGGCTGTTACCCAGGGGGCATTGGCCAGGTTCGACGGCGTAGTGCTCAACGCCATCCGTGAAACCCAGACCAGTCTGGTGCAATACACCGCGCTGTTGCAGCGCCGCGATGCATTGGCAGATGCAGAGCAGTCGGCAAAAACCGCGGCCGATCAGACCCATCAGTTCTTCCAGGCCGGGCGCGAGTCATTTTTGGCCGACTTGCAAGCAACCCGTACCTACACCGACATGCGCGCGCAATTGTCGGCTGCCAATACCCAGGTAGCCATGAGCCAGATCGATCTGTTTCTGGCCCTGGGTGGCGGCTGGGAAAGTGGACGAACGCACGCCCCTGCAAACGCTAAACCCTGACAGCGTTGCTATGCTCTGAATTATCGGTATCAGAACGATGGTTCAGGGCGTTTGCGGGTCTGTAGCCCTCCTCATCGTGCAGACCATGCCTGATGGGGATACTAATAATGAAAAACCCTTATGCTCCCGGTTTCTGGTGTGCTGTAGCGGCGGTAGTGCTGCTTTCGGCGACTTACTTCTACGGCATCATGCTGGCGCACCAGATCGACAAGGCAATGATCTTTCTCGACAGTGCCAGCGCCCTGATTGCCGTACTGGCCATAGTGGTAGTGGCCTGCGCCCTGGTGCAAACCCGGCAAATCAAAAAGCGCCAGATCACCCAAGGCCAGACCCGTGTCCTTATCTGGGACACCAAGGTTGCATTGCGCCGGGTCGAAACGGTATTCGATCGCTATTTCTGGGGGAGCTACTGGCAGCCGGGCCGAACCTTCCAGGAGTTCATGGGCGAGCTGACCGGCACCCCGCTGGAAAAGAGCCTGGATGCCCTTAAAGCCCAATGCCTGCAACTCGATAAAGCCCTGCCATCCGAAGATCGCCAATGGCTCGACACTGCGCGTGAGCTCTCGGATGTCGCAGCGGCGATGGCCCGTGAGCGCTATCAGCTAGATTATTCGGATGTATCTTTCAATTCCGTAGGAGAAACCTGCATCGACCACGACCTGGAAGTGCTGGTGTACACCTGGAGTGCCAGCCTCAAGAGCTTTGATCATCAACTTGACGAGATCGACCAGCGTTACGCTCAACCCGCATGAGGCCTGGCGTTACTCAAGAGCAGCGCCTGCTCTGTCGCCAGTGTTAACCTGCTAGCACTTTGGGCCCATGAAGGGCTTTGCAAAGACCGCTTTTACTTTCAACACAACGGACATTGAACGGGTCAATTGATGAACAAACCATTAGGCGTGCTGGCAGGGATTGTGATTGTTGTTGGAGCACTGAATACCGCCGGGGCGTGGTACACCGGCAGCAAAATCGAAGGTGTGTTGCAGGCCGCGATTGAGCAATCCAACCAGGAGCTGGCAACCCAACTTCAAGGCTCCACCACCCACGGCACTCTCGAACTGGTGTCTATTGAGCGCAACCTCTACAGCAGCACCGCGCACTATCGCCTGAAACTCCAGGACGACAAAGCGGGCCCGGACGCACCACCTGTAGAGTTGCTGTTTGTCGATAACATCGAGCATGGCCCGCTGCCGTGGTCGCGCATCAAGACGTTCAAGTGGATGCCAGTGATGGCAGTCAACAATTACGCGTTGGAAAAATCCCCTTTCACCGAAAAGTGGTTCGCTGCAACCAAGGATCAGACGCCGCTCAAAGGCCAGGTCACCATGGGTTACAACCGCTCGGTTGATGGTCATATGGAACTGGTGGCGCTTGAGACCAAGCTGGACGACAACTCCAGCTTCAGCTTCTCGGGCCTGACCATGGAGGCTCAAACCGATGCCGATGGCCAGAACCTGAAAGCCAAAGGCTACATGGACCACCTCAAGCTCCACGCGGTCACGGTCGACAACCCGCCCGTACTGGTCGAACTCAATGGTCTGACCCTCGCCAGCGACCTGAAAAAAACGCCATTTGGCTTCTATCTCGGCCAGAACGTGATGGTACTGAGCGAAGGCCAACTGACGTATGGCGCCGCACAATCGGTCATCAAGCTCAAAAACTTCGAGTACGCGGATTCTTCTTCCGCTACTGGCAACCTGATGTCCGGGCGCCTGTCTTACAAAGTGGGTGACATCACCCTGGACGGCAAGCCAGTGGGCAGCGCGCAAATGGTCCTCACTGCCAGCAGCCTCGACATCCCGGCCATGCAGGCGCTGTTGCAGATCTACCAGAACAAATTCCAGCCTCAGGCTGACGGCACCTTGCCGCAAACACCGCTGACCCCGGCCGAACAAGTGTTGATGCAGGTAGAGGTTGAAAAACTGCTGGCCGCCAAACCGCAGCTGGCGCTGGAAAAGTTCACGATCAAAACCGAAAACGGCGAAAGCCAGCTCAACGTTGCCATGAGCCTGGCCAAGCCAACCTCGTTTGAGGCGGCGCCTATCGAAGTCACCAAGCAAATGCTGACTGCGCTGGATGCAAAACTGCAGTTGTCCAAGCCGATGATTGCTGACCTGTCAGCTGTTCAGGCGCAACTGGTCGGTCAAACTGACCCGCAAACCATTGCCAAAATGGCCAGCATGAACAGTGAGATGGCAGGTGTGATGGCCGTGCAAACCGGGTTGGCCAAAGTGGATGGCAACAACATCCTGGCTTCGCTCAATTACGCAGAAGGCCTGGTGGACCTCAATGGTCAGAAAATGAGCCTTGAAGACTTCATCACTGCAATGACCACACGCTTTGGCGGTGTCGCCAGCCAGCAGTAAATCATTCGTGGGAGCGCTGCGGTTTTTCTGAAGACCGCAGCGTTTCAATCGCGAGCAAGCCCGCTCCCACTGGATTTATGCCGGCGCGAAAAAACCACGCGCAACTGCACGTCGTGTTCATTTTTTGAGGGGGGTAAACACGGTTCCCTTGAATAAGGGAACGCATCTATAGACGGCGTAAATATGGCGGAGAACGGGGGATTCGAACCCCCGACACCCTTTTGAGGTGTACTCCCTTAGCAGGGGAGCGCCTTCGGCCACTCGGCCAGCTCTCCGCGAAACGCCGCGTATAGTAACCAGCCTTTCGTCAGTTGCCCATAAAAATTTAACCTGGCTGACGTTTAGCTGAAAAAAACCCCGAAACACAGGCACACGACGACTCACCGGATTCTCGGCGAGAGGCAAAAATGCGTTGGGGAATCTTGGTTTTGACGCTGTTCCCTTGGACAAGGGAAAGAAGATGGTGCACCAGGCGGGATTCGAACCCACGACCACTGCCTTCGGAGGGCAGTACTCTATCCAGCTGAGCTACTGGTGCGACGCGGGCGCCATAATACTCATCTGCGTGTCCCCCGTCCATGCTGCTGATTCGTCAGGTGTTTGTTGGTGCGTTATGGGCTATTAATGTGGGCCGGGGGGAAAGCGGTAAAAGATGGCCGCTTGTTCTTTTTTTCGAACAGGCTATTGTCCTTTACCCCCTTTGACCCTAGGATTCGTTTGAGATTTCAAACGCTCTTGTCTGAGTGCTAAACCGCACGGCTAACTCTTTGTGCGTTTTCTAGGTACTTTGGCAGTGAATGACTTCCTGACGGCAGCCTTCTATGGCGCCTTTCTACTATTAATAATTCGCTCCGCGCCTGCGCGGTGCTGTTAAGGAAAGCCCACATGCAGCTCAAAGACGCACAGTTGTTCCGCCAACAAGCCTATATCGATGGTGCTTGGGTCGATGCGGACGGTGGCCAGACAATCAAGGTCAACAACCCGGCTACCGGTGAAATCATCGGTACAGTGCCAAAAATGGGCGCGGTTGAAACCCGTCGCGCCATTGAAGCCGCTGACAAAGCGTTGCCAGCCTGGCGTGCCCTGACCGCCAAAGAGCGTGCCAACAAGCTGCGTCGCTGGTTTGAGCTGTTGATCGAAAACCAGGACGACCTTGGTCGCCTGATGACCCTGGAACAAGGCAAGCCTCTGGCCGAAGCCAAGGGCGAGATTGTTTACGCCGCTTCGTTCATCGAATGGTTCGCCGAAGAAGCCAAGCGCGTCTATGGCGACGTGATCCCGGGCCATCAGCCAGACAAGCGCCTGATCGTGATCAAGCAACCGATTGGTGTGACCGCTGCAATCACCCCGTGGAACTTCCCGGCGGCCATGATCACCCGTAAAGCGGGCCCGGCTTTGGCTGCTGGCTGCACCATGGTGATCAAGCCTGCTTCGCAAACTCCGTTTTCGGCGCTGGCGCTGGTTGAGCTGGCACACCGTGCCGGCATCCCTAAAGGCGTGCTGAGCGTTGTGACCGGCAGTGCGGGTGACATCGGCGGCGAGCTGACCAGCAACCCGATCGTGCGCAAGCTGTCCTTCACCGGTTCGACCGAAATCGGTCGTCAGCTGATGGCCGAATGCGCCAAGGACATCAAAAAAGTGTCGCTGGAACTGGGCGGCAACGCACCCTTCATCGTGTTTGACGACGCGGACCTGGATAAGGCCGTCGAAGGCGCGATCATTTCCAAATATCGCAACAACGGCCAGACGTGCGTTTGCGCAAACCGCCTGTACATTCAGGATTCGGTCTACGACGCTTTTGCCGAAAAATTGAAAGTGGCCGTGGCCAAGCTCAAGATCGGCAACGGTCTGGACGAAGGCACCACCACAGGTCCCCTGATCGATGACAAGGCCGTGGCCAAGGTCAAAGAACACATTGCTGACGCATTGAGCAAAGGCGCCACCCTGCTGGCCGGTGGCAACAGCATGGAAGGCAGCTTCTTCGAGCCGACCATCCTGATCAACGTGCCGAAAAACGCAGCCGTAGCGAAAGAAGAAACCTTCGGCCCGCTGGCGCCACTGTTCCGCTTCAAAGATGAAGCTGAAGTGATCGCAATGGCCAACGACACCGAGTTCGGTCTGGCATCGTACTTCTATGCCCGCGACTTGAGCCGCGTGTTCCGTGTGGCGGAAGCCTTGGAGTACGGCATGGTGGGTGTGAACACCGGCCTGATCTCCAACGAAGTCGCCCCGTTCGGCGGTATCAAGGCTTCGGGCCTGGGCCGTGAAGGGTCCAAGTACGGCATCGAAGACTACCTGGAAATCAAATATCTCTGCCTGGGCATCTAACCCGGCAGGTGGTTCGGCAGCGGGGGCACGAGAGCGATGCCTCCCCTGCGTTTCAAACTGTTAGTTCCTGTGGCCGGGAGCGCCATGCCAGTCGATCATCGAATGCTGGCATCGTTGACTCCCACGCGCGTCAGCCTTGAACCCTGCCGTTTGAAGAGCGGCGAATGAGGACACCATGAGCAACAAGACCAACGCATCCCTGATGAAACGCCGTGAAGCCGCTGTACCGCGCGGTGTTGGCCAGATTCACCCGATCTTCGCCGAATCGGCAAAAAACGCTACCGTCACCGACGTTGAAGGCCGCGAGTTCATCGACTTCGCAGGCGGTATCGCTGTTCTGAACACCGGTCACTTGCACCCGAAAATCATTGCCGCCGTGCAAGAGCAACTGACCAAGCTGACCCACACCTGCTTCCAGGTACTGGCTTACGAGCCGTACGTTGAGCTGTGCGAAAAGATCAACGCCAAGGTGCCGGGTAATTTCGACAAGAAAACCCTGTTGGTCACCACCGGCTCTGAAGCCGTTGAAAACGCCGTGAAAATCGCCCGCGCTGCCACAGGCCGTGCTGGCGTGATCGCTTTCACCGGCGCGTACCACGGTCGCACCATGATGACCCTGGGCCTGACCGGCAAAGTTGTACCGTACTCGGCAGGCATGGGCCTGATGCCAGGCGGCATCTTCCGCGCACTGTTCCCGTGCGAAATGCATGGCGTCTCGGTTGACGATTCCATCGCCAGCATCGAGCGCATCTTCAAAAACGATGCCGAGCCTAAAGACATCGCCGCTATCATCATCGAGCCGGTACAGGGCGAAGGTGGCTTCTACGTGGCGCCGAAGGCATTCATGGCCCGCCTGCGCGAGCTGTGCGACAAGCACGGCATCCTGCTGATTGCTGACGAAGTGCAAACCGGCGCTGGCCGTACTGGCACCTTCTTCGCGATGGAACAGATGGGCGTTGCTGCCGACCTGACCACCTTCGCCAAATCCATCGCTGGCGGCTTCCCGTTGGCCGGTGTATGTGGCAAGGCGGAATATATGGATGCTATCGCTCCAGGCGGTCTGGGCGGCACCTATGCCGGTAGCCCGATTGCTTGCGCAGCTGCGCTGGCAGTGCTTGAAGTGTTTGAAGAAGAACACCTGCTGGATCGCTGCAAAGAAGTTGGCGAGCGTCTGGTCACTGGCCTCAAGGCCATTCAGGCCAAGTACCCGGTGATCGGTGACGTGCGTGCCCTGGGTGCGATGATTGCGGTCGAGCTGTTCGAAGGCGGCGATTCCCACAAGCCAAACGCGGCTGCAGTGGCGCAAGTGGTTGCCAAGGCTCGCGACAAAGGTTTGATCCTGCTGTCGTGCGGCACTTACGGCAACGTGCTGCGTGTGCTGGTTCCACTGACTTCGCCAAACGAGCAGTTGGACAAAGGCCTGGCCATCATCGAAGAGTGCTTCGCTGAACTGGCTTGAGTCCACCCTTGAGGGTGTGATCTGAGACACAAAAAAACCGCTTCGGCGGTTTTTTTGCGTTTGAACTATCTGTTTGGGTGATTTTTTCTGTAACCGCGTGCGGCCTTTGACTAAGGTGCAGGCATTGTGCGGAGAGAAAATTGGATGACGGTTGTAGATTTAAGCGCGGTGCCCACTGTATTGATTGCCGAGGCCGACCCCTGGACTCAGGACTTGCTCAAGCAGGTGGTACTGACGGTACGTTGTGATGCCCAGCTGGATGTATGTGGGGATGGTCAGCAAGCGCTCGCGCAGTTGAGCAAAAAACACTACGGACTTGTGATTGCTGATCGTGATTTGCCCGGAGTCAGCGGCCTGGATTTGTTGCGCACTGTGCGTCAGCGCCGGGCTGTTCCAGCGCAGCCTTTTATTTTGCTGAGTGCGCGCAATGACAGCGCCAGTGTGCGCGAAGCATTGCCGCTGGCGCCAACAGCCTACCTGACGACACCGCTGGACATTGCCGGCCTGACCATGCGGCTCAAGGGGCTGCTGCTCAATGCAGGGCAAGAGATTTCGTGCGAAGCACCACCGCTGGCCCCCGGCATGACCCTCAGGAAGTTTCTGGAGCAGCGCCGTGCATCTTCTGATGGTGCACCGCTGCTGGTTGATGTGCAGTCGGCGCTCAAGAGCAGTCTCGCTCCAGAAGGACTGGACCTTGAACGGCTTGAGCAGGGCGTGGGCACTGATCCGCAAATTACCGCTGTCATGATTGCGGCGGCCAACAGCGCTGCACACCATCGCCCCAGCCCTGCCCAGACCCTTGCACAAGCGTTGCAGTCGCTGGGGGCTGCGCAAAGCATGAATCTGGTCCTTGGGCTGACCCTCAAGCGCAACCCGCAACTGACGGACCCTTGCCTGGCCGATTACGCCGAACAGCAGTGGGCTGTGTCACTGCGTACGGCGCACTACGGCCGTACGCTCGCGGGCATGCTCAATCTGGATCAGGAGCGTTGCTATTGTGCCGGGCTGTTGCATCGATTGGGCGATCTGGCCTTGTTGCGCAGTCTTGAGGAGTGGCAGCAGGCCGGTGGTGAGCTGGACACCCAGGCCATTGACGCATCACTGAGCGAATTCGGGGCCGCCTACGGCTCGGCGTTACGCACGCGCTGGCGCTTGCCGCTGGAGTTGCGCGAGTTGATAGCTGCGATTTATCACTTGGGTGGCGGGGTGTATTCGCGCGAAGCGCTGGTGATGAATCTTGCGGCGCAAGTGGCCAATCTGGAGTCAGAAGAAGGGATTGCCCAGGTGGCTGGCGGGAAGACGGCTCGCTTGTTGCGGGTGGGTATGTCGCAGCTTTCGCAGCTGATCGATAAACCGTAGTGGTGGGAGCGAGCAAGCTCGCTCCCACCTGATCGGTGGAGGCGGGCCAGTCTTTAAACCGTCGCAGGACGCAGCGAGTAGGTCTTGAGCTGGTGAGCAAATTCGCGCAGCGACTGAATCCCGCTGGCTTCTGCTTCGTGTACCCATTCCTTGATCGCTGCCAGCATGTCGTGACCATTGGTGCTGGTCTTGACCCAGATCTGTTGCAGGGCCAGGCGCTTTTCGTAAATCACTTTGAGCGAGTGGCTGTGCTCCAGCATCGTTTCGATACGCTGGTGATGACGCTCTTCAAGCAGGCTGGTCTCCCGTGAAAGCAGGCGCTTGGCGCGACGGAACTGGTGACGCACCGAGTGATCGACCTTGGCCAGCTCTTGCTGAACCAGCGGTGCAATGACCAGCTTTCGGTACTGGGCCATGATCTGGAAACGGTTGTTGAGGATCGCCATCGCGGTGTCCATGTCCAGATTGCCTTTGCCTTCCACCCGGTGGGCAATTGGCGCTACACGCTGAACTTTGGCCAGGCGCAAAAAGCTGAAGACTTTTATCCAGGCCCAGCCCAGGTCGAACTCCCACTTCTTGACCGACAGCTTGGCCGAATTGGGGTAGGTGTGATGGTTGTTGTGCAGCTCTTCGCCGCCAATGATGATGCCCCACGGCACCAGATTGGTGGCAGCGTCGCGGCATTCAAAGTTGCGATAACCCACAGCATGGCCCAGGCCGTTGACCACGCCTGCTGCCCATACCGGAATCCACATCATCTGAATGGCCCAGATGGTCAGGCCGATGGCACCGAACAGCAGCAGGTCGATGACCAGCATGATTGCCACGCCCAGCATTTTGTAACGCGAGTAAACATTTCGCTCAATCCAGTCTTCAGGGCAGTTTTTGCCGTAAATACGCAATGTTTCAGGATTTTGAGCTTCTTCGCGATACAGCTCTGCACCTTTTCGCAAAACGGTCGATAACCCTTTGATAACCGGGCTGTGCGGGTCATCGACGGTTTCGCATTTGGCGTGGTGTTTGCGGTGGATGGCTGTCCACTCACGGGTGTTCTGCGCCGTGGTCAGCCACAGCCAGAAGCGGAAAAAGTGTTTCAGGCCACCGTTAAGCTCCAGCGAGCGATGGGCTGAGTAGCGGTGTAGATAAACCGTGACACCGATAATGGTCACGTGGGTCATCAACAGAGTGACTGCCACCAGTTGCCAGGCCGACAAGTCGAGAAAACCGTTGTACCACATAGGCTGTTTGGCCCTCGGGAAGATGAAAAAAACTGCAACACGCATTATCACCATGCAGCCAGATAAAACCAGTCGCCCTTTCAGATAAGAGTGGCTGGATGTTTCTTACACTATAATTCCCATTTTTTTGTAGGTGCTTTAACTTTATTATGTCTGTTTCCTCCCGAGATGCCTTGCGTACGGCCTTGTTATACGGGCTGCTATCGGTTTTCTGGCTGTTGACAACTGATCATTTATTGAACAGTTATTTCGATGATTCAGCGCAGCTGGCGCATTGGCAGCTGATAAACGGTTATGTTTTTGCCTTTTTCAGTGCCGTACTGATTTTCTTCGCCCGGGCTCGCCTGTTCGGTTTTTTGGGCATGAGCCCCGGCTTGAAGCGTCAGCGTCAGGATCAGGAACGCTTGCGCCAGGCGGCCGTGGTCTTTGATTGCACGCGCGAAGGGGTGCTGGTCACCGATAGTCGCGGTGTAATTGTGCATGTGAACCGAGCGTTGGTTGAGATCACCGGTTACTCGGCCGAAGAGGTGCTGGGCCATCGACCGAACATGTTCAAGTCGGGTCGCCATGGTCCTGCGTTCTATGAGGCGATCTTCAAGTCGATAGACGAAAGCGGTGACTGGCACGGAGAGATCTGGAACCGGCGTAAAAGTGGCGAGATTTACCCGCAATGGCAGACAGTCCGCTCGATTACCGATGACAAGGGTCAGGTCACTCACTATGTCGCGGTTTTTTCAGACATTTCCGCGATCAAGAACTCCCAGAGCGAACTGGCACGACTTGTTCATCACGATCCGCTGACTGACTTGCCCAATCGACTGTTGTTTACTGACCGTACCGAGCAGGCTCTGGCTTCTGCGCAGCGCCATCAGACGGGCTGTGCGCTGCTGATGGTCGACCTCGACCACTTCAAGATCATCAACGACAGCTTGGGCCATAACGTCGGTGATCTTTTGCTCAAGGCAGTCGCGGACCGTTTGCAGAGGGTATTTGGCAAAGGCTTCACCGTGGCTCGACTGGGTGGCGATGAGTTTGCCGTGCTGGTCGATAATTGCCCGCAAGTGGCCCATGCCGCCAATGCTGCGCAACAGGTGCTGGAGGTCATGAAAGGCGCCTTCGATGTCGATAAACACCAGCTGTTTATCAGCGCCAGTATCGGTATCAGCGTATTCCCCAAAGACGCATTGAATGCCGAGCAATTGCTGCGCAATGCCGACTCGGCCCTGTTCAAGGCCAAAAGCACAGGGCGTGAAGGCTATGCCTTGTACACCGAAGAGCTGACAGCCCATGCGCAGTACCGTATTGAGGTGGCCGGGGATTTGCGCCGTGCCCTGGAACAGCACGAGCTGCGTGTGTATTACCAGCCTGTGCACGATCTGCAAACCAGTCGCCTGATTGGTGTTGAGGCGCTGGTGCGCTGGGAACATCCACTGCGGGGGCTGTTGTCGCCGGGAGAGTTTATTCCGATCGCCGAGCGCACTGGATTGATTGCAGAAATTGACGCCTGGGTGCTGGAGCAGGCCTGTTGGCAGATGGTTCAGTGGCAAGCGGCTGGCCTGAAATTGTCATTTGTGGCGGTGAACATTTCCAGCCGGTTATTTGCGCGACCCGAGCTGTACACGCTGGTTTCAACGGTGCTGGCAGACACGGGGCTGGACCCTGCATTGCTGGAGCTGGAAGTGACCGAAAGTGCGGTGATGGATAACTCTCAAGTCGCACTGGAACAGATGCATCGTCTGCGAGCGCTGGGTTTGCGCCTGGCCATCGATGATTTTGGCACCGGCTTTTCATCGTTGCTGCGACTCAAGCGGTTGCCTGTACAGAAACTGAAAATTGATCAGGGATTTGTCGCCGGGTTGCCCGGGGACAATGACGATGTGGCGATCGTGCGTGCCGTCATTGCGCTGGGACAAAGCATGGGCTTGCAGGTGCACGCCGAGGGGATCGAGCAGGTCGAGCAGGCGCGGTTCCTGCTCGACCTCAACTGCAACCTGGGTCAGGGCTACTGGTTCGGGCGCCCGATGCCGGCCACGGAACTGGACTGGCAGCGAGCCCCCGCCATTCGCGGCTGAGCCGGGGTTCAGTTTTTTTCTGGCGGCAACGTCGGCAGTGCGCGCAGGGCTGTTTCGTACCACTCGGTGTTGAAGGCGCGGTCTTCTTCGAGGATCGCGTCAATCTCCACGGCCAGCACGTGGGCCATCATCTGCAGGATGTCTTCACGCTCGTAGCCGACCAGCGTCAGCTTGTTGAACGTGGCTTTAGCGGCAGGCGGGTTGTCGCTTTCAATCTGGTTTTCAATGGCCTGAATCAGCGTGGACTCGGCGAACTCTTCTTCTTCGTTATCGATATCAACTGGCTCGCTCATGGCAGGCTCCTTAAGTAAAGATGGCCAGTCTAACGGTATTCAGCCGGGTGATGCTGCTAGCCAGTCCAGTAACGAAGCTCTATAACAGCTTCAGCCAACCCCTACACGGCCTGGATGCTTTGTGATGCTCAAGCTTTATGGATTTGCAGTCAGCAACTACTACAACATGGTCAAACTGGCGCTGCTGGAGAAGGGCGTACCGTTTGAGGAAGTGCCGTTTTTCGCGGGTCAAACCCCTGAGGCACTGGCTATCAGCCCCCGTGGCAAAGTCCCGGTGCTGGGGGTTGAGCAAGGTTACGTCAATGAAACCAGTGTGATCCTCGAGTACATCGAACAGACCCAGCCAGGCCCTAAACTGTTGCCGGTTGATCCGTTTGAGCGCGCTCAAGTGCTGGCGCTGGCCAAGGAAATCGAGCTGTACATCGAGCTGCCTGCACGTGCGTGTTACCCCGAAGCATTCTTTGGCATGAAAGTGCCGGAAGCGATCAAGGAAAAAGCGCGCATCGAGCTCTTGGAAGGGATGGCTTCATTGAGGCGTCACGGCAAGTTCGCCCCCTATGTGGCGGGCGACACCCTGAGTGTTGCGGATATTTACTTCGCTTGCAGCGTCAATCTGGCCTGCGCCGTTGGGCACAAGGTGTTTGGCCTGGACCTGTTGGCTGACATGCCGGGCGCCAAAGCGTTGCTGGAGCGGCTGGAGCAAAACCCGCACGTGCAAAAAATTGGCGCTGACAAAGAAGCCGCCATGCCGCAGTTTCTGGCCTGGATCAGTAGCAAGAAATAACGCGGGTACTGGCGCTGAATAAAAAACGGGCACCCGAAGGTGCCCGTTTTTTTGTATTGCTCAGAAGTTAGCGGGTAGCCAACAACGCCTTGCCACGAACAACAGCTGCTTTCACTTGCGCCGGCGCGGTGCCGCCGATGTGATCGCGGGCATTGACCGAACCTTCCAGCGTCAGCACGGCAAACACGTCGTCTTCGATCTGATCGCTGAACTGGCGCAGTTCTTCGAGGCTCATTTCTGCCAGATCCTTGCCCGTCTCGACACCGTATTTAACGGCATGGCCGACGATTTCGTGGCAGTCACGGAACGGCAGGCCACGGCGAACCAGGTAGTCGGCCAGGTCGGTAGCGGTCGAGAACCCGCGCAATGCCGCTTCACGCATGATTGCGTGCTTGGGCTTGATCGCCGGGATCATGTCGGCAAAGGCGCGCAACGAGTCGCGCAAGGTGTCGGCTGCGTCGAACAGCGGCTCCTTGTCTTCCTGGTTGTCCTTGTTGTAGGCCAGCGGCTGGCCCTTCATCAGGGTCAACAGGCCCATCAGTGCACCGAATACACGGCCACTTTTGCCACGTACCAGTTCTGGCACGTCGGGGTTTTTCTTTTGCGGCATGATCGAACTGCCGGTGCAGAAGCGGTCCGGCAGATCGATGAACTGGAACTGTGCGCTGGTCCAGAGCACCAGCTCTTCGGAGAAGCGAGACAGGTGCATCATCGCAATACTGGCCGCGGCGCAGAATTCGATGGCGAAGTCGCGATCGGACACGTTGTCCAGCGAGTTGCCGCCAACAGCGTCAAAGCTCAGCAATTGAGCCGTGAATTCGCGGTCGATCGGGTAGGTGGTGCCCGCCAGTGCGGCGCTGCCCAGAGGCATGCGGTTGGTGCGTTTGCGGCAGTCGACAAGACGCTCGTAGTCGCGGCTGAGCATCTCGAACCACGCCAGCATGTGGTGACCGAATGTCACGGGCTGTGCGGTTTGCAGGTGCGTAAAGCCGGGCATGATGGTTTCGGCTTCGCGCTCTGCCTGCTCCAGCAGGCCTTTTTGCAGGCGAGTAATTTCAGCCAGGATCACGTCGATTTCATCACGCAACCACAGGCGAATATCGGTAGCTACCTGGTCGTTACGGCTGCGACCGGTGTGCAGCTTTTTGCCGGTTACGCCGATGCGATCGGTCAGGCGCGCTTCGATGTTCATGTGCACATCTTCCAGATCGATGCGCCAGTCAAACGTGCCGGCTTCGATTTCGCTCTGGATGGACTTGAGGCCATCGATAATGCTGTCGCGCTCGGCATCGGTCAGCACGCCGACCTTGGCCAGCATGGTGGCGTGAGCCACGGAGCCCATGATGTCGTGGCGATAAAGGCGCTGGTCGAAAGTGACGGAGGCGGTGAAACGCGCAACGAAGGCGTCGACGGGTTCACTGAAGCGGCCGCCCCAGGACTGATTGGTCTTGTCGGTGCTCATGGATTCGCTCGTAATCGGCTGAGGGGGAGTTACACAAAAAGTTACTGCGGATCATAACAGGGTTGCCAATCAAGGCGTTGACGCAGGTCGGCAGGTTTTTGTGTGAAGTGCGGTATAAACAAAAATCCGAAACGAAATGTATCGTTTGAATACTTTCGTCTTGGCAACCGTCTACAGTTGGTCGTATGGATCAGTCATTGCAGGTCTTTGTAGATTGCCAGACGTATCCGGTATTAAATCGAGCAACCGAGACAGGTGAATTTTGCTGCGAGGTTTGCGGCACTTTTTGGCCTTCGCGCTAGTCTTAGCGTGGATCGCCGTGACAGTCGTCACTTCACCTGTCTACGCTATCCTTGTGCGAGACTCACGCAGGAATACAGCGCTATATGAATGTCCTGATCGTTGATGACGAAACCCTGGCCCGCGAGCATTTGAGCCACTTGCTCAGCACGCTTGGGGGTTACACGTTGCTGGAGCCTGGCGCCACAAATGGCGAAGAGGCACTTACCCTGATCGAAAACCTGAAGCCGGATGTCGTTTTACTGGATATCCGCTTGCCGGGCCTGGACGGGCTGCAGGTTGCAGCCAAATTATGCGAACGCGAGCTACCGCCTTCGGTGGTGTTTTGCGTGGCGCCGGACGAATTCTCCGTGCAGGCCCTGCAGGACAGTGGCGTCAGCTATGTAATCAAGCCGGTCACTGCGCAGGACTTGAGCGCCGCCTTGAAAGAGGCTCACCGGCCCAATCGCATCCAGCTGGCCGCGCTCACCCGGCCTGCCGCGCAAACCGGCAGTGGTCCGCGCAGTCATATCAGTGCCAGAACCCGAAAAGGCATTGAACTGATCCCCATCGACCAAGTGATCTATTTTATAGCCGACCATAAGTACGTGACCTTGCGTCACGCTGGTGGTGAAGTGCTGCTCGATGAGCCACTCAAGGCGCTCGAAGACGAGTTTGGTGAACGCTTTGTGCGAATTCACCGTAATGCATTGGTGGCGCGGGATCGGATCGAACGTTTGCAGCGCACGCCGCTGGGGCACTTCCAGCTGTTCCTTAGAGGGCTCAACGGCGATGCACTGATCGTGAGCCGACGGCATGTGGCGGGTGTACGCAAAATGATGCAGCAGCTGTAGTTCGCGCTGAAAAAGGCGCTGGTGCGCCGTTTTTGGGCCAGGGAGGCCGAGGACTTTCTGATACAAGTCAAAGCTGTTTTGGCTGAGCTGTTATTATCAGCCGTATCTTTTCAGTACGGATTGATCCATGTCCTCTCGCGAAATCCGCATCGCTACCCGTAAAAGCGCCCTGGCTCTGTGGCAGGCCGAGTACGTTAAAGCCCGTTTAGAGCAGGCTCACCCCGGTATTTTGGTGACGCTGGTGCCCATGGTCAGCCGTGGTGACAAGCTGCTGGACTCGCCGCTGTCGAAAATCGGCGGCAAGGGGCTTTTCGTCAAGGAACTCGAAACGGCTCTGCTCGAGAACGAAGCCGACATCGCCGTGCATTCCATGAAAGACGTGCCGATGGACTTCCCGGAAGGTCTGGGCCTGTTTTGCATTTGCGAGCGTGAAGACCCGCGTGATGCCTTCGTCTCCAACACCTTCGCCAGCCTTGATGACTTGCCGCATGGCAGCGTTGTCGGCACGTCCAGCCTGCGTCGTCAGGCCCAGTTGCTGACTCGTCGTCCGGATCTTGAGATCCGCTTTCTGCGGGGCAACGTCAACACCCGCTTGGCCAAACTCGATGCGGGCGAGTACGACGCGATCATCCTGGCAGCGGCCGGCCTGATCCGCCTCGGCTTTGAAGACCGCATCACCTCGGCCATCAGCATCGATGACAGCCTGCCAGCGGGCGGCCAAGGCGCAGTGGGCATCGAGTGCCGCAGCGCAGATACTCAAATCCATGCCTTGCTGTCGCCTTTGCACCATGCCGATACCGCCGTGCGCGTTACTGCAGAACGTGCTCTGAACAAACACCTGAATGGTGGCTGCCAGGTCCCGATCGCATGCTATGCGGTGCTCGAAGGCGAGCAAATCTGGCTGCGCGGACTGGTCGGTGAACCCAGCGGCGGCGTGCTGCTGAGCGCTGATGCCCGGGCACCGCGTGAGGCGGCTACCGAGCTGGGCGTGCAGGTGGCCGAGGCGCTGCTGGCCCAGGGCGCCGGAGATATCCTCAAAGCCGTCTATGGTGAGGCAGGTCACGAGTGACAGGCTGGCGCTTGTTGCTGACCCGGCCTGCCGAGGAGTCGGCAGCCCTGGCCCATGAGCTGGCGGCTGCCGGGATTTTCAGCACCAGCCTGCCACTTCTGGCGATCAGGCCATTGGCCCTGACTGATGTGCAGCGAGCGCTGATTGCGAGTCTTGACCGTTATTGCGCGGTGATTGTGGTCAGCAAGCCTGCGGCGCGTCTGGGGCTTGAGCTGGTCAATCAATACTGGCCGCAAGCGCCCCGGCAGAAGTGGTTCAGTGTTGGCGCCGCCACCGCGCAGATTCTCGCCGACTACGGCCTTGATGTTAGCTACCCTCAATGCGGGGATGACAGCGAAGCTCTGCTGGCGATGCCTGAGTTCGAAGCTGCAGTTGGCTGTGATGAGCCCAGGGTTTTGATCCTGCGCGGGGAGGGCGGTCGCGAGATGTTGGCGGACCGTATGCGTAGCCTTGGAGTGCAGGTCGACTATCTTGAACTCTATCGTCGCGAACTGCCGTCGTACCCGCCTGCGACCCTGTATCAGCGAGTTAAAGTGGAACGCCTGAACGCGCTGGTGGTCAGCAGTGGGCAGGGTTTTGAACATTTACGCCAATTGGCAGGCGACACCTGGCCGCAGCTTGGATGTCTGCCATTGTTTGTTCCAAGCCCTCGGGTTGCTGAGATGGCACGCAGCGCCGGGGCGCAAAACGTTGTGGATTGTCGTGGCGCGAGTGCCACGGCTTTGCTGGCGGCGCTGCGGGAACATCCCGCACCTGCTTTTTAATGCAAAGGATGGATTCGTGAGCGAAACAGTCTTGTCCAAAGAACACGTACAGTCCGCGCCAGACGCGCCGGCTAAAAATGCTGACCCTGCGCCGCAGGGACGAGGCAATGGTCTGGCCGTTTTCGCCCTGTTGCTGGGCGCAGCCGGCATTGCCGTCGGCGGCTGGGGGGTGTGGCAGGTACGACAGCTGCAAGCCACCACCGAACAGCAACTGAGCGACGTGCCAGCCTTGGCCGCGCAAACGCTGTCGATCAAGCAGGGCGAGCAGCAACTGCTGACGCGCGTCAACCAATTACCCTCCGCGGGTGAGCTGGATAATCAGCGTCAATTGGTCGTGCAGCTGCAAGGCGATCAGCAGCGCCTGAACCAGCGCCTCGAAACCGTTTTGGGTGAAAGCCGCAAGGACTGGCGTCTGGCCGAGGCCGAGCACTTGTTGCGGCTGGCCACCTTGCGCTTGTCGGCACTGCAGGACATCACCAGCGCCCAGGCGCTGGTGCAAGGGGCGGACGCCATTTTACGCGAGCAAAATGATCCGGGCTCTTTCGCTGCCCGCGAGCAACTTGCAAAAAGCCTGGCGGCACTGCGCAGCATTGAACAGCCGGATCGCACTGGCCTGTTTTTGCAGCTGGCGGCCTTGCGTGACCAGGTCGCGCAGCTCAGCGCACTGGCCCCTGCCTATCAGAATCAAGGTGATTCGCTGGCGAGCCTGACGGCAGATGGCGATGGCGCGAGCCGTTGGGCGCAGTGGTGGGATGAGATCTCGCATTACATTCGTATCGACTTCAATGCCGACAAAAACGTGCGCCCGCTGTTGGCAGGTCAAAGCCTGACGCAAGTTCGCCTGGCCTTGAGCCTTGCGCTGGAGCAAGCCCAGTGGGCGGCCCTCAATGGTCAGGAGTCGGTGTATACCCAGGCCTTGGCGCAGGCACAAGAAGTCCTCAAGGGCAACTTCAACCCGGATAACCCGCAGAGTAAAAAAATTCTTGAGCAGGTGGTCGAGCTCGGCAAGCAGCCGGTCACGGTCAAAACCCCGGACCTCGCGGCCACCCTGAGTGCTGTGCAGGCTTATCTGGAGCGCCGGCATGTCCGTGCCGACGAGCCGGGTAAAGCGGCTGCCAGCCCGGCACAGGAGACACTTCCATGAAGCGTTTCTACGTGATTGTGTTTTTGTTGATTGCAGCTGCGGCCTGCATCGGCCTGGCAATCGCTGAGGACGCGGGCTATGTGCTGATCGCCTATAAAAATTTCCGCTACGAATCCAGCTTATGGGCAACGCTCGCTCTGTTGGCAGTCCTGTGGTTGCTGGTCTGGGGAGGCAAGCTGCTGGTGGAGCTGGTTACGGCTTCTACCGGGTTGGTGAACCCGTGGTCGCGGCGCAATCGCAGCCGTCGGGTTCAGATCGCCATCGAGCAAGGCCAGATGGACCTTGCCGAAGGTCGCTGGGCCAGTGCGCAAAAGCATCTGGCGCGAGCCGCTGAAGCCGAACCGCAACCGTTGCTCTACTACCTGGGTGCCGCACGCGCAGCCAACGAGCAGGGGCATTACGAGGAAAGCGACAACCTGCTTGAGCGCGCACTGGAGCGTCAGCCCCAAGCCGAGCTGGCCATTGCCTTGAGCCATGCCCAGCTGCAGGTGGACCGCGCCGATACGGATGGTGCGCTGGTGACCTTGCAAGCCATGCACGAGCGTCATCCGCATAACGTCCAGGTGCTACGCCAGTTGCAGCGTCTGCACCAGCAGCGTGGAGACTGGGCGGCGTTGATTCGCTTGCTGCCAGAGTTGCGCAAGGACAAGGTTTTGCCAGTCAAGGAGCTTGCCGAGCTTGAGCGTCGGGCCTGGGGACAAAATCTTAGCCTGGCGGCCCAGCGCGAAACTGAAGGCGAGGCAGGGCTGCAATCGCTGCAGCGCTCCTGGCAACAACTCACTTCGGCTCAACGCCAGGAGCCTGCGCTGGTTCTGGCCTACGCCGAGCAGTTGCGCCAGTTGGGCGCGCAAGCCGAAGCTGAGGAAGTGTTGCGCGGGGCGCTCAAACGCAACTATGACAGCCATCTGGTGCGCCTCTATGGCCTGCTGCGCGGCAGCGACCCGGTCAAGCAGTTGCAGGTCGCCGAAGGATGGTTGAAAACCCACCCGGGGGACGCCAGCCTGCTCTTGACCCTGGGTCGCTTGTGTCTGCAAAACAGCTTGTGGGGCAAGGCCCGCGACTATCTCGAAAGCAGTCTGAAGGTTGAGCGCAACCCTGAAACCTGTGCAGAGCTGGCCCGACTGCTGGCTCAGTTAGGGGATACAACGCGCAGCAATCAACTCTTTCAGGAAGGGTTGAATCTGCTGGATGAACGCTTGCTGGCCTCTCCTTTGCCAGCGACGGCCACGACTCTCTGAAAAAGGCAGTCTGGCTGCGTTTCGGCGCACGCCAGACTGGCCGAAGTAGAATGTGGGTGCGGTACGAGTCGGTATTTCCTACGTGGCTTGCACTCTAAGCCTTCAGCTCTTGTTGGTAATTCCCAACTTTCTTCAAGAAGTATCCGCTCAGGCCCATCTTGAAAGGGCTAATGGCTTTCATCTACCGTAACCAACTGTCTCATTTGTTACGGAAAAGCCATGTTTTTGGCAGGCTCACGTTTAATTTTCTTTTTGGCCTTTCTCATCGGCGCCTTGGTGATGGGTGCAACTCTGTATCTGGAGTATGGCCCCGGGCTAAAGCCCTGTTCGTTATGTCAGGTTCAACGATTTTTCCTGCTGGGATTCTGTCTCGTCAACCTGCTGGCTTTTGTGCATGGCCCACGGCGTTTGGGTCTGTGGTGTTATTCCATTGCCTCCACATTGCTGGCGCTTGGAGGCGCTGCGAGTGCCTTGAGGCAGGTCAGGCTGCAAGTGTTGGCGCCTGAACAGTTGATGTTCTGTCAGCCGGATCTGACCTGTGCCTGGCACAGCATGTCGCCCGGCGAATTTTTTTCGATGATCTATCGGGGCAGCGATGACTGCACTCATATTCACTGGACCATATTTGATTTGAGCGTTCCCGAGTTAAGCCTGCTGGCCTTTATCGGTCTGCTCGTGGTGAGTATTTTCCAGATAACGCGCTCAATGCACGCAGGCAAATTACGCCGTGGCTGCGACGTAACGTAGCAGTCAGGATTAAACGCTTGTATGAATTTTCTCTCATACGTACCTTGAAGCAGTTGCCGTGCGGGCATAATCTGGCCCGCACGTATTACTGGAGTTATGCCGCCCAATGCCGGTGCAATCGCGCAGGTTTTGGTTCACACAGGCCCGGCTGACGTCGGGTGGCATGGGCCCACAAGGGAAGAGAGATCATCATGCTCGAAAGATGTGAGAGTGCTCAGGAACGATTCAACGGCGTCCACCAACTGGTTGATCGCTGGTTGCATGAGCGCCGTAAACTTGTGAGTGCTTATGCTGCTCTGATCGATCAGCAAAACAACCCCAAGCGTGGGCCTCAAAAAGAGTTTTGCCAGATCCTGGTCGACTATGTTTCCGCAGGCCATTTCGAAATTTACGAGCAGCTGAATCAGGAGGCGCAGGCCTTCAATGATGAGCGTGGTCTTGCCCTGGCCGAGACCATCTACCCGCGGATCAACGTGATTACCGAAGCGGCCCTGGCTTTCAACGATCATTGCGACGGCAAGGCCCATCGTCCTGACTGCGAAAAGCTGGCAGAAGAAATCAAAGTTCTGGGCGCTTTGCTGGATGAGCGTTTCGAGCTTGAAGATTGCCTGATCGAAGTGCTGCACAACGCGCACAAACAGAAAGAAGCTGCTCAGGCTTAAGCTGTGGGCAAGTCAAAAAAACGGTGCGCAATGGCGCACCGTTTTTCGTTTTCGAGCATTCACTTGCGGATAGAAAACAGCTCTATTTCAAACACCAGCGGCGTATCGGGTTCGATCAAATCCCCTGCACCCTCAGCCCCGTAAGCCTGGCTGGAGGGGATCACCAATCGCCATTTCGCACCGACGGGCATCTGCACCAGTGCGCTGCGCCAGCCAGCGATTACGCTGTCCAGGCGAAACCATTGGGGCTGGGTGCTGTGGTCGAACACTGTGCCATCGGGCAGACGGCCGACATAACTCACGTAGACGGAATCCTGTGCGTCAGGTTTTGCCCCCTTGCCGGGTTTGAGCTCGGTCAGGATGATGCCGTCAGCCAGCTCGCGAGCTTGAGGCTGCTGTTTTTCTTTCAGCAAAAAATCACGTTCAGGCTCGGCTGCAGTCTCGCTTTCAGGCGGAATTTGCGTGTTGTCGGTTTGGGCCTGATGCTGCGTCAATATCTGTTCGATACGCTCATCACTTAGCGCCAGAGGCTTGCCTTGATAGGCCGTGCGCAGGCCCTCGACCAATGCCTTTATCTGCAGATCCGGGACTTCCTGGCGCAGGCGTTCCCCCAGGCTGGCGCCCAGGCTGTAGGCCAGGTCGTGCGCGGCATCGGGGGATGGAGCCGGGGCTGCATGAGCCAAAGGCGCAA
This sequence comes from Pseudomonas sp. ML2-2023-3, assembly GCF_037055275.1. Classification (NCBI taxonomy): domain Bacteria; kingdom Pseudomonadati; phylum Pseudomonadota; class Gammaproteobacteria; order Pseudomonadales; family Pseudomonadaceae; genus Pseudomonas; species Pseudomonas sp. ML2-2023-3. The sequence goes on along the minus strand of NZ_CP146343.1, from coordinate 552,920 downwards.
GGCACAACAACGTCATTAAGAAGTAACGCGGCATGGTGGTTCTCCGGCGTGATATGCGAGGGATTATGCCAGCGCTAAAGCGTGCGGCGATGATTTATTCGGGGTTTGGATAACGTTGAACCACCCACAAAAATTAGCCGTTGTGATGGTTAAAGATTGATCCAGCACAAGTTTTTCGACGTCGTGCAACGCACAGCTATCCTTAGTGTCAACATGCCCTAGCGGCGGTAGTTACAGAGGTCTAGTATGAGCCGCACTCACTTCAGCCAGGAGGTAAACCATGTCGGCCAATAAGAAGCCCGTTAATACGCCGTTGCACTTGCTCCAACAGCTCTCAGGCAGTCTGCTTGAGCATTTGGAAAACGCTTGTTCCCAAGCGTTGGCTGATGCTGAGAAATTGCTCGCCAAGCTTGAAAAGCAGCGCGGCAAAGCGCAGGAAAAACTGCACAAGTCCCGCGCCAAACTGCAGGATGCCGCCAATGCTGGCAAATCCAAGGCTCAAGCCAAAGCCAAGTCGGGCGTCAAAGAGCTTGAGCAACTGCTCGATTCGCTCAAGGATCGTCAAACCGAAACGCGCACCTATATCCTGCAACTCAAGCGCGATGCCCAAGAAAGCCTGAAGTTGGCCCAAGGCATTGGCCGGGTCAAAGAGGCGGTAGGCAAAGCGTTGTCTACGCGTGATGCCAAGCCCGCGTCAGCTGCGAAAAAACCTGCTGCCAAGGCAGTCGCTAAAGCCCCGGTCAAGGCTGCTGCCAAAGTGGCCACCAAGCCTGCGGCCAAACCGGTTGCCGCTCGCACGGCCAAACCTGCGCCAAAAACTGCAGCCGCCAAGCCAGCAGCTAAACCCGTAGCCGCTAAAACAGCTGCCGCCAAACCGGCAGCCAAGCCCGCAGCGGCTAAACCGGTTGCCGCCAAAGCGCCAGCCAAGGCTGCAGTTAAAGCGCCTGTGAAAGTGGCTGCCAAGCCCGTGGCTAAAACAGCGGCTGCCAAACCTGCTGCTGCCGCCAAGCCTGCCGCTGCCAAGCCTGCAGTAAAAGCCGCTGCAAAACCGGCTGTTAAAAAGCCCGTAGCGGCCAAGCCGGCAGCCAAGCCTGCTGCTACCCCCGCCAAGCCTGCTGTAGCGCCCGTTGCCGCTACGACGGCTGTTGCTGCAACGCCAACCCCGGCATCCGCAGCAAACTCGGCTACCACCCCCTCCAGCGCTTCTTAAGCGTTGTTGATTGCGGCGCGCAGCGTGTGCAGCGCGTCGCAATCAAGGTGGCCAGCATCGCTGGTCATCCTCTGCAGCCAACCGCAAGTCTCTTGCGATTGCGCGAGTGACCAGCCCTGAGTCACCGACTCCAGGCGCTGCAATAATGTCCGCTCAGCTTCCAGTTCCAGTGACTTGATCTGCACGCGCAGCGCCGCCAGCGCATCGTCGCGTGTCGCCGGTTCACGCCAGTGTGTTCGCAATAATCGCAAGGGCTGCACCACCTCACGCTGCCAAGGCCCGGCGCAGGCTTTCAATTGCCCCAGGCGCGCCTCATCGCAGGCCACGCCACGCTCCTCAAGCCAGGCCGCACACAGCACAAGGCACACATCCAGGCCCTGGCTCTGCAAGTGCAGGCACGCCGGTTCTACACCGGGGCGGGCGTAAAGGTTCAAACAGTAATTCCACAGGTCAGTCTGCATAGTGCAATTCGCGCCAGTTGAGAGGGAAGCTGGTAGACTCCGCCGCCATTATGATCCGACTTCAGAACCTGACTTTACAGCGTGGTCCGCAACGTCTGCTAGAAGACGCCGAGCTGACCCTGCACGCCGGCCACAAAGCCGGTCTGGTCGGCGCCAATGGCGCCGGTAAATCCACTTTGTTCGCCTTGCTGCTGGGTGAGTTGACGCCTGATTCCGGGGATTGTCTGCTCCCGGCCGACTGGCGGATTGCCCACATGCGGCAAGAAATCGACACCCTCGACCGCATCGCGATCGACTACGTGCTCGATGGCGACCTGCGCTTGCGTCAAGTCCAAGCCGACCTGGCCAAGGCCGAAGCCGACGAGGATGGCGCCGCACAGGCACGTCTGCACGCTGAGCTGGACAGCGCCGACGGCTACACCGCTGATGCCCGTGCCCGCAAAATGCTCGCCGGGCTGGGTTTTACCAACGAACAAATGGACCGCCCGGTTGCCGACTTCTCCGGTGGCTGGCGGATGCGCCTGAATCTGGCGCAGGCACTGATGTGTCCGTCGGATCTATTGCTGCTCGATGAGCCGACCAACCACTTGGACCTCGACGCCATTCTGTGGCTCGAAGACTTCCTCAAGAATTATCCCGGCACCTTGCTGCTGATCTCTCACGACAGGGATTTTCTCGACGCAGTGGTCGATAACATCGCCCATGTCGACCAGCGCAAGATCACCCTTTATCGCGGTGGTTACAGCGCATTCGAGCGTGCCCGTGCCGAGCGTCTGGCCCAGCAACAACAGGCCTACGAGAAGCAGCAGGCGCAGCGTGCGCACATGGAAAGCTACATCGCCCGCTTCAAGGCCCAGGCCACCAAGGCCCGTCAGGCGCAAAGCCGGATCAAGGCACTGGAGCGCATGGAAGAGCTGAGCGCAGCCCATGTGGATTCGCCGTTCGACTTCGTGTTCCGTGAAGCGGTCAAACTCTCCAGCCCGCTGCTCGACTTGTCCGATGCACGTCTGGGTTATGGCGATAAAACCATCCTGGAAAAGGTCAAGTTGCAACTGGTTCCGGGCGCTCGTATTGGCTTGCTCGGGCCAAACGGTGCGGGTAAATCGACCCTCATCAAAAACCTTGCGGGCGAGCTGGAGCCGCTGTCGGGCCGACTGGCCCGTGGCGAAAACCTTGTGGTTGGCTACTTTGCCCAGCATCAACTCGACTCGCTGGATTCCAAGGCCAGCCCGTTGTTGCACATGCAGCGCCTGGCTCCGGCTGAGCGTGAACAAACCCTGCGCGACTTCCTCGGTGGTTTCGACTTCCGTGGGGCGCGTATCGACGAGCCGGTGCTGAACTTCTCGGGTGGCGAAAAAGCCCGTCTGGCGCTGGCGCTGATCGCCTGGGGTCGGCCAAACCTGTTGCTGCTCGACGAACCGACCAACCACCTCGATCTCGAAATGCGTCTGGCGCTGACCATGGCGTTGCAAGAGTTCAGCGGTGCAGTGCTGGTGGTGTCTCACGACCGGCATTTGCTCAAAAGCACCACGGATGAATTCCTGCTGGTGGCTGATGGCAAGGTGCAAGAATTCGACGGTGACCTCGAAGACTATGCCCGCTGGCTGGCTGACTACCGTTTGCGCAACGCGCCGGCCAGCAACACGCCGGTCAACCCTGACAAGACCGATAAAAAGGCTCAGCGTCAGGCTGCCGCAACGTTGCGTCAGCAACTGGCGCCGCACAAGCGCGAAGCCGACAAGCTTGAGAGCGAACTGGGCAAGGTCAACGAGAAGCTGGCCAAGATCGAAGCCAGCCTGGGTGACAGCGCGGTTTACGAAGCAGCACGCAAAGATGAATTGCGAGATCTGCTGGCTGAACAGGCCAAGCTCAAAGTGCTCGAAGGTCAGTTGGAAGAGCGCTGGATGGAAGCTCTGGAGCTGCTTGAATCCATGCAAGCGGAACTGGAAGCCCTGTCCTGATGGAAGCCCTGCACTTACCTCTGCCAGCCGAATTCATTGCACCGCTGTGGATCGGCTTGCAGATTTTGCTGATTCTGCTGGCCGGTTATTTCTCTCAGCGCGTAGTGGCTCGTTTCCTGACTCGGCTGGGCGAGCGTTACCCGTTTCCGCCGCAGCTCATGATGCCGCTGCGGGGCGGTTTGCGCTGGTTCATCATGGGCAGTGCAGTGATTGTCGTCCTGGAGCGCCTGGGTGTATCGGCCACCGTGTTGTGGACTGCGCTCTCGGGTTTTGTGGCCGTGGCAGCGATTGCCTTCTTCGCCATGTGGAGCGTGCTCTCCAACCTGCTGTGCGCGGTGCTGATCTTCACGGTGGGCCCGTTTCGCATTGGCGACATCGTGGAACTCCTCGACACCCTCGACAAGCCCGGCGTCAAAGGTCGGGTCGTGGCCATCAACCTGCTCTACACCACCCTGATCGAGCCCGCCGAAGCCGGTAGTGGCAGCAGCATGGTGCAAGTCCCCAACAGCCTGTTCTTTCAGCGTTCGGTCCGTCGCTGGCGTGAAAGCGACCTTTAAAGGCACCGCTATCCACCTGTGGCAGCGGCTATAAAAAGTAGTGGTCAATTTTCAACCAACGCATTAGCTTAAAGGACTTGTTACAGATCTTGTCCGAGGTGTGCGATGTCGTTGGAAACGTGGTTGGCCTTTTTTGCTGCCTGTTGGGTCATCAGTCTGTCGCCCGGTGCAGGGGCGATTGCCTCGATGTCGTGCGGCCTTCAATACGGTTTCTGGCGTGGCTATTGGAACGCTTTGGGACTGCAACTGGGGCTGGCGCTGCAGATTGCGATTGTCGCCGCCGGGGTGGGTGCAGTGCTGGCCGCCTCATCCACTGCCTTCTACGCGATCAAGTGGTTTGGCGTGGCCTATCTCGTCTACCTGGCCGTCAAACAGTGGCGCGCCCTCCCGGCGGACCTTAGCGATGACGCGGCTGTACGCCCCATCGGTAAACCACTGGCACTGATATTTCGCGGCTTTCTGGTCAATGTCAGCAACCCCAAGGCGCTTGTTTTCATGCTCGCGGTCCTGCCGCAGTTCGTAAACCCTACTGCGCCTCTGGTGTCTCAATACGTGACGCTGGGCGCAACCATGATCTGCGTCGACCTGATCGTGATGGCCGGGTACACCGGGCTGGCGTCCAAGGTCCTGCGTTTGCTGCGCACCCCAAAGCAACAGCGCCGCATGAACCGCACCTTTGCAGGCCTGTTTGTGGGCGCAGCAGGTTTTCTTGCGACGTTGCATCGCGCTACGACCTAAACATCTTGAGTCGCGGTCATTGGAAGTGAACAATGTGTTACTTCTCATTTCCATCCGGATTTATCAATGACCGCCCGCTCGCGTTTTTTTGCCTGGTTGATGTTGCCAGTGCTCGCGTTGTGCAGCCTTACGGTGTCTGCCAACTCCCCGGAAGGCGCCTCACAAGCGCTGCACCTGATCGACTACATCGGTGCGGACTATCCGCCTACCGTTGAGAACGGGAAGGTCATCGATGAAACCGAGTACCGCGAGCAGCTGGAGTTCCTGACCGTACTCAAGGGCTTGATGGAGGGCCTGCCAGAGCGCCCTGAGCGAGCCGAGCTGGCTCGGGGTGTGAACGTCTTGCAAGCCGCCATCGAACAGCGTGAGGACGGCACTGCCGTTGCCCGTGAGGCGCGGCAACTGGGTGCCAGACTGGCTGTGGCCTACGAGGTCAGCCAGGCACCTGCCATCACCCCGGACCCAACCCGTGGCGCGCCGTTATATGCCCAGCATTGCTCGGTGTGCCACGGTGAAACCGGCGCCGGGGATGGTCCCGCCAGCCTTGGGATGACGCCGCCTCCGGCCAACCTGCGCGATGTACAGCGCCTTGACCGGTTGAGCCTCTACGCGATCTACAACACGTTGGGCCTGGGTGTCGAAGGCACTGACATGCCTTCGTTTGCCGATCAGCTGGACGAGCGTCAGCGCTGGGACCTGGCCACTTACATCGCAGGCTTGAGTGCTGACCCGGCTGCGGCAAAGGCCGACAAAACCTACAATCTGGCGGATCTTGCCCGTCAAACTCCGAATGAAGTGCTGGCGGCTGAAGGCCCCGAGGCGACGGCGACCTTCCGTGCCCAACGGGCGCAGCCGCCGCAAGTCAAACGCGGTCCGGCGCAGTTGCTTGACTACACCAGCGCTACCCTGGACAAAAGCCTCGCGGCTTACCGCGCTGGCGACCGTGAACAAGCCTACGACCTGTCGGTAGCGGCTTATCTGGAAGGCTTTGAACTGGTTGAAAGCTCGCTGGATAACGTCGATGCCAACGTGCGTAAAAACACCGAGAAAGCCCTGATGGCGTATCGGCAGTCATTGCAGGACGGCTTACCGATCGAGCAAGTCGAGCAGCGTCTGGATGCCGCAAAGGCCTTGCTTAAAGAGTCAGCCGGGCTGCTGGGCAGCGATGGCTTGAGCTGGACCTTGAGCTACATCTCGGGCCTGTTGATTTTGCTGCGCGAAGGTCTGGAAGCGATTCTGGTACTGGCCGCGATCCTGGCTTTCCTGCGCAATACCGGCCAGCAGTCTGCGGTGCGCAGCGTCAACATTGGCTGGGGATTGGCCCTGGTTGCAGGTCTCGCTACGTGGGCGCTGGCCGCCTATGTCATCGACGTCAGCGGCGCCCAGCGCGAACTGCTTGAAGGGTGCACGGCCTTGTTCGCCAGCGTCATGGTGCTGTGGCTGGGCGTATGGATGCACGACCGCCGCCATGCGGCTGCGTGGCAGGACTACATCAAAAGCAGTCTGGTCAGTGGTGGCGGGCGTTTTGGTTTTGCGATCCTGGCGTTTTTCTCGGTGTACCGCGAACTGTTCGAAGTGATCCTGTTCTACGAGACCCTGTGGCTGCAAGCCGGGCCTGCGGGTCATAACGCCGTATTGGCGGGCGGCGCCACGGCGCTGGTGTTACTGATGGGGTTGGCGTGGATCATCCTGCGCGGTTCGGCCAAATTGCCATTGGCGCTGTTCTTCAGCATCAACGCGGCCCTTCTTTGCGCCCTGTCGGTCGTATTCGCCGGGCATGGCGTGAAAGCACTGCAAGAGGCGGGCATCTTCGGCACGCGGCCTGTCGCGTTTTTTGACTTCGACTGGTTGGGCATTCACGCGGATGCCTACTCGCTGGCTGCGCAGGCGGTCGCCATTGTGGCGATTATCGTGTTGTACAGCCGCAGTAAAATGGCGGAAAAGCGCCGGGTGCAGGCTTCGTAAGCATCCAGGCATTTGCGGTAAGCCACATACTTACTGTGTGGCTTGCCAGCGACTAAAGCCATTCGGCGTGACATAGTTGTTGCGCTATTGTGCTTGATTACCCTGGTGTGGGAGTGAACACCACACCAGGGCTTAGAAAGTCGATGTGATACCCCGACGAGCCATCACCTAATGCAACATGCACTCCGCTAATGCCTTCGTTCATTTGAGAGTTGATACGATAATCAATAAACGGTGCGATAGCATTATTCACCCCTACTGCAAACTCTGTGAGCTTTAACCCTCGCGCGCCTGCCGCACAGTTTAGTAATTCTTTGTGTTCTGTATCGTTGACCCGGAATGAAGTGAGGATGTTGTTTTCCACCGTCAAGAATGCAGTGTGGTGTGCAACATCACGGGTGAGATGTTCAAGGGCTATCCTTAATGCGATGTCCGTTGATGTGGAAGACTTTCTAAGTACGGTGAGAATGCCAGAGATTGTCAGGTGTCCGTTAAACTGGAAGGGGCAAGGTGCATGTGAATTCATGTGGGCATAGTGCACTTCAAAAAATTCAGCTATTGAGTGTACAAAGTCATTGTTTATGTCTTCTTCGATCATGGCGTATGGGATGGCCTGCTCTGAAATAGTGACGCGAGCCTTGGAATTGCTCCCGTCCAAACTGAACTCCCTGTAGGTATCAAGCTGCGTCAAGACAAGCCGCTGTTTTTGGAGTGCATCGTCAAAGTCACTCTTCAGGATAAGATCCAGCCCATAGAGTGCACTTCTGACGGACGACTCAAAAACGTGGACCGCACAAAAAATACTTTTTCTGGCAGGGGTCTGCTTAGCAATTTTGAATGTGTGCCTGGCGGCTTCATTGCAAAAGGCAAAGACGATACTTTGCGCTGGAAGAAACGCTATGTTATTGAGTGATTGTGCATTAAAGCCTTGAGCAATACACCTTTGGAGAAAATCATTATTGTCGGAGACGATGCACACGTCTTTTAAGTTGAAAGGGAAGTGATTGGCAGGCACAGGCATACCCTCTAATGGGAAGTGGGCGCCAATTTATATGTCTGCTTTGTTTTGGCGCTCACATGTCTATATTACCCACTCAATCTGGCTGGAAAGCCCAGGCAAGTGGAGCCCATCCGAAGTTGTCCGGGTCGGATGTGGTTCGGTTTAATTTTGGTTTTGGTAGCGTTGAGTTAGTCATTATTTATCCTCGCTGTGCAGTGTAAGACATGTATGTTGGATGCCTGAGCGTGTCAGGAGGTTGCTATGTTAGGGCTAATGATTGGCAGGTTGAAGTGACGTTTCATGTGTTTTTATATTGTTTCTCTATTGTATTAATCTCATTTAGCAAGTTCGGATATTAGTGTAGGAATTTTATGTAGGCATTGTCTGATATTTGGCTTGTTTTCAGGGTTTTATTGTTTCTCTGTTGTGAGTTAAAGCGTTTCTGATCTAGATTTTGCACTCTGTTTAATACTTATTGGTATTTGCCGTGATCCAGGCGAGGAGTCGTTATGCTTTCGTCAAAAAAGTATATTTGTGCACTTTCGGTCAGCAATGCTCTAGATCTTTGCGATCTCACAGAAGTGGACAATCCAGCGCATGCCATCGGGCTTTTGTTAAGTGAGGTACTTGAGGGCCTGGTGAGCCGTGGTTGGCCTGCTGGCCAGATCCTGAGAGGCCCGCGAATTGTTTCGGCGCAAGAGAACTATGGTTTGCTTGGCTATGACCCTGCAGAGGTCACGTTAGGCAGTGAGCATACGCGCTGGGTGGATGAGCATTCGCTGTTGCGTACTCAGACAACCAGTCAAATCCCACGGGCTTTGCAACGTGTCGCGCAGGACCGTAAAGCAGGGGAAATCATCCTGTTGGCGGCTCCCGGTATTACATTCAGGCGCGATAGCCGCGACAGATGGCACTGTGCTGAGCCACATCAGATGGATATCTGGCTGCTCGGCGATCCAGCACTCTCAACCCGTACGCATTTGCTGAGACTGGTGGGTGACATCCTTGAGTGCGCGGTACCCAACATGGCGTGGGTATACAGTGACAGTCCGCACCACTACACCGAAGGCGGAATCGAGGTAAACCTGATCTCGCAGGAGCAACCGGTCGAAGTGCTTGAGTGTGGGTGTATTGCACCCTCGCTTTTGCAAAGACTGGGTATTGATCCTGCCAGGCATGGTGGTCTGGCATTGGGCATGGGCTTGGATCGCCTGACCATGTTACGCAAGGGCATACCCGATATTCGCTTGTTACGGGATCCTGATGAGCGCGTTCAGGCCCAGATGCATGATTTGCAACCCTGGCAGGCCGTTTCGCGGTTGCCTTGCATCACGCGTGATATCTCCCTTGCAGTGGCGCCGGGCTTGAGTGAAGAGGTGCTGACCGAAAAGATGTTGCTTGCTGCAGGTGATCGCTCGGCCTGGATTGAAGAAATGCAAGTCAAAGGGCGCTGGGCCATGGATGAATTGCCTGTGTAGGCGATTGAACGGCTCGGGCTCTTACCCGGGCAAGAAAACGTTTTGTTGCGGGTGGTATTGCGGGACTGTTCGCGTTCCATTACTACGTTAGAAGCCAATGCATTGTATGAGCGTATTCAGTCTGCATTGCATGAAGGCGCTAAAGGTGGAGGCTACAGGATCAAGGGCTGAGCCAGTACTCCATTCTGATTGGCTTGCAGGTGATAGCCTTGGCCCATTTTTCAGGAGTTACCCCCATGCGTGTCTGGATCGACGCAGACGCTTGCCCCAAGGCGGCGAAGGATCAGGTCATCAAGTTCGCCCTCAAGCGTCAGTTCGAGGTGGTGCTGGTGGCGGGGCAGAGCCAGATCAAGCCGACCTACGCGCTGGTCAAACTGATTGTGGTGCCCAGCGGCCCGGATGCGGCGGATGACTACTTGGTGGAGCACGCGGTGCCCGGTGAGCTGGTGATTTGCAGTGATGTGCCTCTGGCCGACCGGCTGGTGAAAAAGGGCGTGGCGGCGCTGGACCCGCGGGGCAAGGAGTTTGATCCGCAGAACATGGGGGAGCGGTTGGCGGTGCGCAATCTGTTTACCGATCTGCGTGAGCAAGGTCAGGTCAGTGGCGGGCAAGGCGCCTATGGCGAACGCGAAAAACAGGCGTTCGCCAATGCTCTTGACCGCATCCTGACGCGGCTGGCGCGGGGCTGATCAGTTCTTTTGAGTGAGTTCCAGCACCCGATCAACCATCTTGTTGATGCCGGACGCTGCTTCGCTGATGGATGTGGCAAGCATGTAGGCCGGTGTGCTCACCAGTTTGCGGGCCTTGTCTTCGACAATTTCCGATACCTCGCACTCTTCGTGGGAGCCTCCCATCTTGGTGACTGCCGCAGCGGTATCGGCGTCCGTACCGATGGTGCAGATCACGCCAGGGCCATAAATCTTGGCGGCGATGGCGGGGGAAATACACATCAGGCCAATGGGTTTGCCTGCTTCGGCAAAGGCCTCGGCCACGCGCAGAACGTCAGCCTGGACCGTGCACGCGGCGCCTTGAGTGGCAAAGCTGGACAGGTTTTTGGCTGCGCCAAACCCGCCCGGTACGATCAGGGCGTCAAAATCTTCGACCCTGGCTTCACGAACATCCTTGATCTCACCTCGGGCAATGCGTGCTGATTCCACCAGCACATTGCGCGTCTCGGGCATTTGTTCGCCGGTCAGGTGGTTGATGACGTGCAGTTGCGCAATGTCGGGTGCAAAGCACTGCACTTTGGCGCCGCGCTGGTCGAGGCGCAGCAGGGTGATCACGCTTTCATGGATCTCGGCGCCGTCATAGACGCCGCAACCCGAAAGAATGACGGCAACTTTTTTTGTGGTCATGTCGGTCTCCTTGTTCATGGCGTTAATGTCGCCTGATTTGGCGCTTGATGCCATAGGGTTTCGCACTAAGTCCGCCTACGCTTGATGGATCGTCGGTCGGGGTGTGCCATGAAGCTGATTCTGTATGCAGTTCCGTTTTTCTTTGTGCTGATTGCTGTCGAGCTGCTGGCCGACCGCTGGCGCGGGATGCGTACTTATCGCCTGGCAGACACCATCAGCAGCCTGAGCGCCGGCGTGCTGTCGACCACCACCGGTTTGCTGACCAAAGGCGTAGGGCTGATCACTTATGCGCTGGCGCTGAAGTATCTGGCACTGCTGCAACTGCCGGAAGACAGCCTGTGGGTCTGGTTGTTTGCTTTCGTGTTCTACGACTTTTGCTACTACTGGCACCATCGTCTCGGGCATGAGCGCAATGTGCTGTGGGCCGCACACTCGGTGCACCACCAGAGTGAAGACTACAACTTGTCCACCGCCCTGCGCCAAACCAGTACCGGGTTTGTGTTCGGCTGGGTCTTTTACCTGCCGATGGCAGTGCTGGGCGTGCCGCTGCTGGTGTTTGCCACTGTGGCGACGCTTAACCTGCTCTATCAATTCTGGGTCCATACCCGGCATGTACCCAAACTGGGGTGGTTCGAGTGGTTCTTTGTGACGCCTTCCAATCATCGGGCTCACCATGGGCAGAATGCTCTCTACATGGATCGTAATTACGGGGGTGTGTTCATTCTCTGGGACCGATTGTTTGGCACCTTCCAGGAAGAGGACGACGCAGAGCCGGTTATTTATGGCGTGACTACACCGCTGAAAAGCTGGAACCCACTGTGGGCAAACTGGCAGTTTTATGGCCAGTTACTGGCCGATGCACGACGTACCCAACGCTGGCGGGACAAGCTGCGAATCTGGTTCATGCCCACGGGCTGGCGCCCGGCGGATGTGGCGATGAAATACCCGATGGGTAAACCGGATTTAAGCCAGTTCGAAAAGTTCGAGATCGCGTTGCCATTGCGTCAGCAGCTGTATATCGCGGTGCAATTCGCGGTTTATGTGGCGCTGGGCAGTTACTTGCTGAACGTGGGCGAGACATTGCCAACCCCGGCATTGATGCTGGGATGGGGCGCTATGGCGTTGGGATTGTTCGTGCTGGGTGCCGGGCTGGAGAATCGGCCCTGGGCGCTGAAGCTTGAGTGGTTGCGCCTGGCGCTTAATGTGCCGCTGGTCTGGCTGGCCCCTTGGGCGGGGCTGTGGCCGGCCAGCGCATTGGGCTGGGTCGGCCTGTTCAGTTACACCGTGTTGAGCGTGATGGGGCTGTACATGTGCCGAAACCGCATCACTCAGCTGGCGGGTTGCTGACCTCAACGCTGGTCTTGTTCTTCTCTTCAAGTGCAGTCTGTTTGGCCAGGCGCGCATTCTTGAAGCGGCGTCGGGCCCACAGGCACAGGCCGATCAGCAGCAGGGCACCAAGCACCCACAGCTCATACTTCTTGACGTTGCCCAGCAAGCCTTCGAGCACGGCGCCAAAGTGGTAGGCGGCGGTGGCCAGGGCGATGGCCCAGATGGCCGCGCCAATCCCGTTGAGCAGCAGGTAGCGGCCAGGAGGGTATCCCGACAGACCAATTGCCACAGGCATGACGGTGCGCAGGCCGTAGACGAAGCGAAAACTCAAGACCCAGATGTCCGGGTGCCTGCGAATGTGCTCCAGAGCCTTGTCGCCCATAAGTTGCCAGCGCGGTTTGCGCGCCAACAGTTTGCGGCCGTGCTTGCGCCCCAGGAAGTACCACAGCTGATCACCGGCATAACTGCCGAGGAACGCCACGATCATGACCAGTTTGAGGTCCATGTATCCGCGGAACGCCAAGAAGCCTGCGAGAACCAGAATGGTCTCACCTTCAAAGAACGTCCCTAGAAACAGGGCGAAGTAGCCGAATTCTTGAAGAAATTGTTGGAGCATTGTCTGGATGCTGGCGAAATGAACGCGCAGCCTACGCCTTAAGGGACGTTCGGGAAAGTATCGAAATGTGACTTAGCGTTAACAAATCCTACAAATCATGTGTATTTGACCTACATCATTAGCGTTGTCATCTAGTGTTCATGGCAAGGCGCTATAACCATGCGCGAGGTGATTATTGCCTCAAACCTGTGGGGACTGGCTTGCCTGCGATGGGGGCTATGCGGCCTGGCAGGCAAGCACGGGTGATGCCATCGCGAGCAAGCCCGCTCCCACATGCCGGTGCCTCTGGAAACAATTTCAATAAATCGCCCTCTAACCAGGCTCAGGCCCGCATAAAGCGCCTTGGAGCGGTTTAAACCCGCTGGCGTTGATGGCATTCTGACAACTTGACTGCTGGTGTCGCTTAACTGTTACGAGAGTCAAACCCGCTCTTACAGGATCATTCAATGAATACCGAAGGACTTGCTGAAATCGTTGCCACTGAAGCTCAGCCGATTGCTGAGCCAGTCTCTGAAACCCCGCCTGAACCTCAAGCCCCTGCGCCTGCCGTGGCCGAGACGCATGCGGCGGTGCATCCGGCGATTGCCGTTCCTGGCCTTGATGACAGCAGCCTGTATATCCATCGTGAGCTGTCGCAATTGCAGTTCAACATTCGCGTGCTGGAACAAGCGCTGGATGAGTCCTACCCGCTGCTTGAGCGGTTGAAGTTCCTGCTGATTTTCTCCAGCAACCTGGATGAGTTTTTTGAGATTCGTGTCGCGGGCCTGAAGAAGCAAATCACCTTCGCCCGTGAACAGGCCGGTGCTGATGGTTTACAGCCGCATCAGGCGCTGGCCCGCATCAGTGAGCTGGTGCATGGCCATGTGGATCGCCAATACGCGATCCTCAACGACATCCTGCTGCCCGAACTTGAAAAGCATCAGGTGCGCTTTATTCGTCGCCGGCACTGGAACACCAAGATCAAGGCGTGGGTACGCAAGTTCTTCCGCGACGAAATCGCGCCGATCATCACCCCGATTGGCCTGGACCCAACGCACCCGTTCCCGCTTCTGGTGAACAAGAGCCTGAACTTTATCGTCGAGCTTGAAGGCATCGATGCCTTCGGTCGTGATTCGGGTCTGGCGATTATCCCGGCACCGCGCCTGTTGCCTCGTGTGATCAGGTTGCCTGAAGAGGTAGGCGGCGCAGGGGACAACTACGTGTTCCTGTCGTCGATGATCCACGCCCACGCCGATGACCTGTTTCAGGGCATGAAGGTAAAAGGCTGCTACCAGTTCCGCCTGACCCGTAACGCCGATCTGGCGGTCGATACCGAAGATGTAGAAGACCTGGCCCGTGCCCTGCGTGGCGAGTTGTTCTCTCGTCGTTACGGCGATGCCGTACGCCTGGAAGTCGCCGACACCTGCCCCAAGCATTTGTCCGACTACCTGCTCAAGCAGTTCAGCCTGCATGAAACCGAGTTGTATCAGGTCAATGGCCCGGTGAACCTCACGCGTCTGTTCAGTATCACGGGGCTCGATAGCCACCCTGAGCTGCAATACACGCCGTTTACCCCGGCCATCCCGAAGCTGCTGCAGAACAGCGAGAATATTTTCAGCGTGGTCAGCAAGCAGGATATTTTGCTGCTGCACCCGTTTGAGTCGTTTACCCCGGTCGTGGATTTGCTGCGCCAGGCGGCCAAAGACCCCCATGTACTGGCCGTGCGCCAAACCCTGTACCGCAGCGGTGCCAACTCTGAAATCGTGGATGCGCTGGTCGATGCCGCGCGTAACGGTAAAGAAGTGACCGCGGTGATCGAGCTGCGTGCGCGTTTTGACGAAGAGTCCAACCTGCAACTGGCCAGCCGTCTGCAAGCGGCCGGTGCGGTGGTGATCTACGGTGTGGTCGGCTTCAAGACCCACGCCAAGATGATGCTGATTCTGCGCCGTGAGGCAGGGGAGATCGTGCGTTACGCGCACTTGGGTACCGGCAACTATCACGCCGGCAACGCCAAGCTCTACACCGATTACAGCCTGTTGACCTCGGACGACGCGCTGTGTGAAGACGTAGGCAAGCTGTTCAGCCAGCTGATCGGCATGGGCAAGACGTTGCGCATGAAAAAACTGCTGCATGCGCCATTCACGTTGAAGAAAGGCATGCTCGACATGATTGCCCGCGAGACCCAGTTCGCGGTTGAAGGCAAACCGGCGCATATCATCGCCAAGTTCAACTCGCTGACCGACCCGAAAATCATTCGGGCGCTGTACAAGGCCAGCCAGGCTGGTGTGCGAATCGATCTGATTGTGCGTGGGATGTGCTGCCTGCGTCCGGGCATTCCGGGTGTCTCGCACAACATCCACGTGCGCTCGATTATCGGCCGCTTCCTGGAGCACACGCGGGTGTTCTACTTCCTCAACGGCGGCGAAGAGCAGATGTTCCTGTCCAGTGCCGACTGGATGGAGCGCAACCTCGATAAACGCGTCGAGACGTGCTTCCCGGTCGAGGGTAAAAAGCTGATTTTGCGGGTCAAGAAAGAGCTGGAGTGCTACCTGACCGACAACACCCACAGCTGGAGTCTGCAATCGGACGGCCGTTACATCCGTAACACGCCAACCGGTAACCAGAACCCGCGCAGCGCCCAGGCAACCTTGCTGGAGCGTTTGAGCCTGCCCGTATTGACGGTGAGCACCGGGCCTTCGGTATAACGCTGTAACCCCTGTGGGAGCGGGCTTGCCCGCTCCCACAGTTGGTTTGAATGGTGTCGGGTCAGGACACCGTCAGCACAATCCCGACCCGGGTCAGCCATTGAGCTTCTTGTTCGAAGTCGGCCTGGGTCAGGGGGTTTTGCTCAAGCCAGCCCTCGGGGAAGATCACCTCAAGGTGATCGCCCTCGGCGCGCAGCTTGACCTGCGAAGCTTCCTGGTTGCCACGGATGTGGTAGAACAGGATCGCAAAACGCAGCAGCACGCACAGGCGAATCAGCTTGATGCCGTCCTCGCCAAATTCGGCGAACTTGTCTTTTGGAATATTTCGACGATGACCGCGCACCAGCAGCGCGAGCATTAGCTGGTCTTCACGTGAGAAACCGGCAAGGTCGGAGTGCTCGATCAGATAGGCGCCGTGCTTGTGGTAGTGATAGTGGGCAATGTCCAGCCCGACTTCATGCACCTTTGCCGCCCAGCCCAGCAGTTCACGCCAGACACCGTCTTTGAGGTCCCACGACTTGGCGACTTGATCAAAGGCGCGCAGGGCTTTGCGTTCAACCCTGGCGGCTTGCTCGCGGTCGACGTGATAGCGGTCCATCAGCGAGCTGAGGGTACGCTCACGCACGTCTTCGTGGTGATGACGGCCCAGCAGGTCGTACAGCACGCCTTCACGCAGTGCGCCGTCACAGTGGTCCATGCGTTGCAGTTCAAGAGCGTCGAACACGGCTTCAAGAATCGCCAGCCCGGCAGGGAAAATGGTTCGGCGGTCGGGCTTGATGCCTTCAAAGTCGATCTTGTCCACTTCACCCAGCTTGAACAGCTTGCGCTTGAGCCAGGACAGGCCTTCGGCATTCACCTCGCCATTGCCATGACCGCCCGCCTTGAGGGCCAGGCCGATGGCCCGAATGGTGCCTGAGGAGCCGATCGCTTCATCCCAGGTCAAGCGGTGCAGGGCGTGCTCAATGCTCATGATTTCAAGACGCGCAGCCGTGTAGGCCTGGGCATAGCGAGCCGGGGTGATCTTGCCGTCGCGGAAATAACGCTGGGTGAAGCTGACGCAGCCCATCTGCAGGCTTTCGCGCAGCAGCGGTTCAAAGCGCTGGCCAATAATGAATTCGGTACTGCCGCCGCCAATGTCGGCCACCAGGCGCTTGCCCGGCGTGTCGGCGAGGGTGTGGGAGACGCCAAGATAGATAAGGCGCGCTTCTTCGCGACCGGAAATAACTTCGACGGTGTGCCCCAGGATCTCTTCGGCGCGCACGATAAATTCGTTGCGGTTACGCGCCTCGCGCAATGCGTTAGTCCCCACAATGCGCACAGCGCCCAACGGCATGCCGTTGATCAGCTGGGCAAAACGCTTGAGGCAATCGAGCCCGCGTTGCATGGATTCTTCGGTGAGTTTGCGTTCTTCGTCGATGCCGGCAGCTAACTGCACCTTTTCACCAAGACGTTCAAGAATGCGGATTTCGCCATTCTGGGCCTTGGCCACCACCATGTGAAAGCTGTTAGAACCCAGATCGATGGCGGCGATCAGGGACGGATTCTTGGCTTGGGATTGGGGCATGGTTGAGGGGTCTCGGTCGATAACCTGAACATCGTGCCACGATCAAAGGCTCGCGCCAACGCGTGATGTCAGATGCATTGATATGAAGCACGAAAGCAATGACGTTAGCTCTTCCGGGATAATTCGTTTTTTTGTGTGCGATTTAAGTGCCGTGTCAGGTCGGTTTTTCTGTGGGCGCGGGCTTGCTTGCGATGCTATCAACACGGTGCATCTGACTCACCGCGTCGCCTTTATCGCGAGCAAGCCCGCTCCCACCGGAGGGATGGGTTAATCGTTCACCTCCACCGTCCCGATAAAATTCGCCAGTTCCGGGGTTTTCGGATTGGCGAACAGCTCTTTTGGATCGCCCACTTCATGCACCTTGCCCTGGTGCATGAATACCAGCTTGTCGCCCACCTCACGGGCAAAACGCATTTCGTGGGTGACCATGATCAGCGTCATGCCTTCGCGGGCCAGCTGGCGCACCACGCTGAGCACCTCGTTGACCAGTTCCGGGTCGAGGGCCGAGGTGATTTCGTCACACAGCAGCACCTTGGGTGACATGGCCAGCGCCCGGGCAATCGCCACACGCTGCTGCTGCCCGCCTGACAGACGCTCGGGGAACGCGTCGAACTTGTCGCCCAGGCCCACCCGCTCCAGCATTTCCCGCGCTAAGGCTGCGGCCTTGGCTTTGGGGACTTTTTGCACCACTTGCGGGGCGAGCATGACGTTTTCGCCCACGCTAAGGTGCGGGAACAGATTGAACTGCTGAAACACCATGCCGACCTTTTGGCGCAGGCTGCGCAAGTCGGCGCGGGCGGCGTCCAGGTATTCGTCATCGACTTCAATGACCCCGTCGTTAATGGACTCCAGCCCGTTCAGGGTTCTGAGCAGGGTGCTCTTGCCCGAGCCGCTGCGACCGATGATCGCGACAACCTGGCCCTGCTCGACGGTCAGGTCGATGCCTTTGAGCACATGGTGGTCGCCGTAATATTTATGCAGGGCGGTAACTCTAAGCAGAGGCATGCAGTTTCCTTTCCAGATGGCGCGCACTGAGCGACAAGGGGTAGCACAGGAGGAAGTAACCGAGCGCCACCAGGCCATAGACCATAAAGGGCTCAAAGGTCGCGTTGGCCAGCATGCTGCCGGTCTTGGTCAGTTCGGTGAAACCGATGATGGAGGTCACGGCAGTGCCTTTGATGACCTGCACTGAAAACCCCACAGTGGGCGCGATGGCAACCCGCAAGGCTTGCGGCAGGATCACATGGCGCAACTGCTCAAGCGGGCTCATGGCCAGGCTTGCCGAGGCCTCCCACTGGCCGTGGGCAATCGACTCGACACAGCCACGCCAGATCTCGGCCAGGTAGGCGCTGGTGAACAGCGTCAGGGCCAGCGCGGCGGCCATCCACGGCGAAATATCGATGCCCAGCAAGGCCACGCCAAAGAAGATCAGGAACAGTTGCATCAGCAAGGGCGTGCCTTGGAACAGCTCTATATAGCAGCGTGCCAGAGTGCGGGCGAAGCGGCTTTTGGAGATGCGCATCAGCAGCACCAGCAAACCGATCAGGCCGCCGCCGATAAACGCCACAAGTGACAGGGCGGCTGTCCACTGCAAACCCATCAGCAAATTGCGCACGATGTCCCATAAGGTGAAGTCCATCAGCGGCTCCTGCTCAGGTAACGGCGGCCGAACCCGTTCAGCAACTGGCGGATCAGCAAGGCCATGCACAGGTAGATCAGGGTCGTCAGGGCATAGGTTTCAAATGCCCGGAAGTTGCGCGACTGAATGAAGTTGGCAAAAAAGCTCAGCTCTTCGGTGGCGATTTGCGAGCAGACCGCCGACCCGAGCATCACGATGATGATCTGGCTGCTCAAGGCGGGCCAAACCTTGGCCAGCGCCGGTTGCAGCACCACATAACGAAACGTCTCGAACCGGCTCATGGCCAGGGCCGATGCCGCTTCCAGCTGGCCTTTGGGGATGGCCTGAATGCCCGCACGAATTATTTCCGTGGAATAGGCGCCCAGGTTGATCACCATCGCCAGCACCGCGGCCTGCCATTCGCTGATGTGCACACCCAGGCCTGGCAGGCCAAAGAAGATAAAAAACAGCTGCACCAGAAACGGCGTGTTGCGGATCAACTCGACATACAGCCCGAACAGCGCAGCGAAAGGTCGAATATTCCACGCCCGGACCACAGCGCCGACAATCCCCAGGCTGACCCCGAGCACTGTGCCGATAGCGGTCAGTTCAAGCGTGAACAGGGCGCCACGCACTAACAGGTCGCTGTTTTGCAGCACCGGTAAAAAGTCGAACTGATAAGCCATGATTGACCTCGTCGCAAGCTATCAGAGGTCAGCGGGCAGCGGCTCTTTGAGCCATTGCAGCGCGTTTTTCTCCAGGCTGCCGTCAGCCTTGGCCGTGGCGAGAATCTGGTTCACTTTGTCCAGCAACTCGGGCTGGCCCTTGTTGACGCCCACGTAGACCGGCGAATCCTTGAGTTTGAGCTTCATCGCCGGGAGACGCTTGGGGTTGCGCTCGCTGATGGTGACCATCACCACGTTGCCACTGGCGATCAAGTCCACCTGGCCCGCCAGGTAAGCGGCGATGGTTGAGTTGTTGTCTTCGAAGCGCTTGATCGTGACGCCGGCAGGAGCCACGTTGGTCAGTTCGATGTCTTCGATCGCACCCCGGGTGACGCTGATGGTTTTACCCTTGAGGTCGTCCAGGGTTTTGATTTGAACGTCTGGCGGTCCAAACACGCCCAGGTAGAACGGCGCGTAAGCGTTTGAGAAGTCGATGACTTTTTCGCGATCAGGGTTTTTACCGAGGCTGGAAATCACCACGTCGACTTTGCCGGTCGTCAGGTAAGGCACGCGATTGGTGCTGTTGACGGGGGTCAGCTCAAGCTTGACCTTGAGCTGGTCGGCCAGCAGTTTGGCGGTGTCGATGTCCAGCCCCCGAGGCTTCATGTCAGGGCCCACCGAGCCGAAGGGCGGAAAATCCTGAGGGACTGCGACCTTGAGCGTGCCGCGTGCAATTACATCCTCAAGGTCATTGGCGTGAGCCGGGGCCTGGCTCAGCATCAGGCTGGCGAACAAGGCGCAAATCAGGGCGCTGTAGCGCTGGGTCATGGCAACTCTCCGGGAACGGGCGGGCGGTGGTGTCTGTTTTGGACAGAGCACAGGCCATGCCAACAGGGGATTTATGGCCTGCGAAGCTGATGAAAGAAGGCTTGTGGTGGTCGGACTGGTCTGAACAGTGGTCGGGTTTTTTGCACCTCGATCGAGCGTTCGTTCCAAGGCTTGAACCGGCTTGGGGCGTGACTTGCCGAGCGTTGGCAATAGCTTTACAACTACGGCTTTCCTGAGCCGATCAAGCCGATTTGTGATGAATTCAAGCGCACGGGCCGTACCCGAAGTGGCATTGCTGGCCATTCGTAAATTGATCGTCGAGAACGGTTTTGTACCGGGCGATGCCTTGCCGTCTCAACGCGAGCTGGCCGTGCAACTGGGTGTCAGCCGGGCATCGTTGCGCGAGGCGTTGTCCTCACTCAGCGCACTGGGCGTGATCAGCGTGCAGCCGGGCAAAGGTGTGTATGTCCAGGCGGCAGATGAGCCCGCGGTCGTGACGCCGGCGGCGGACTGGCCCTTTGCGGCGCAGGCCTGCGCGCAGGATATTTTCCAGCTGCGTTACGCGCTGGAAGGCTTTGCCGCCGGGCTGGCGGCGGTGCGGTTGACCCGCGACGAACTGGACGTGCTGCAAGACAATGTCGAGGCAATGCGTCATGAATTGCGCGCCGAGGATTTTGAGCGGGCCGCGCAACTGGACTTCGAGTTTCATCAACTGATTCTGCGCGCCAGTGGCAATCAGGCAATGGCCAATATTTTGATTACCCGCGCCGATATTTTTCTCGAAAGCCAGAAGTTGCCGTTCATCCGCCGTGAGCGGGTGATGGAAACCTGGCAGGAACATCGCAAAATACTCCGGGCACTGGCCCGCCACGCCAGTGGCCCCGCGCATAAAGCCATGGGCGAGCACATTCGCCAGGCTGCATCACGAACCGGGATAGTGTTCGTCACCCCTGCCGGCTTGTGAAGCGGGCGATATCCGCACTCATGCACCACTATAGTAAGAGTCAATCATCCCTCACCTTCCTGAACGCGGTGATGACGGCTATGATGTGCTACGTTTTTGCTTACAACCACGGAGACTTCCATGAGCAGCGATCTTATTAAACACGTCACCGACGCTAGCTTTGAGGCCGATGTTCTCAAGGCTGAAGGCGCTGTACTGGTCGACTACTGGGCTGAATGGTGTGGCCCTTGCAAAATGATCGCGCCGGTTCTGGACGAGATCGCAGAGACTTACAAAGGCAAGCTGACTGTTGCCAAGCTGAACATTGATGAAAACCAGGAAACCCCGGCCAAGCACGGCGTACGTGGTATTCCTACGTTGATGCTGTTCAAGAACGGCAACGTCGAAGCCACCAAGGTCGGTGCGCTGTCGAAGTCGCAGTTGGCTGCATTCCTCGACGCCAACATCTAAGCGTCGATAAAGGCCCCGCTAAATGCGGGGCTTTTTCATGGCTCAAGGACTAGACGCTATGAAACTCAAGTGGTACATTCGGCCCCGCACTGGTTTCTCCACTGCCCCCTGCAAGCCGTCGCCGACGCACTCCTTATCGAATTAGTACGCGATCCTGTCGCCTTCTCTGCGGCGCGGCCTCATTAAGCCAAAAGCTTAATTTCCCCCTCCATAAATGATTACGTCATTCCTATATGAACCTGACTGAACTCAAGCAAAAGCCGATTACCGAACTGCTCGAATTGGCCGAACAGATGGGCATAGAAAATATGGCCCGTTCGCGCAAGCAGGACGTGATTTTCTCCCTGCTCAAAAAGCACGCGAAAAGCGGCGAGGAAATCTCCGGTGATGGCGTGCTGGAGATTCTCCAGGACGGCTTCGGCTTCCTGCGTTCCGCTGATGCCTCTTACCTGGCCGGCCCAGACGATATCTACGTCTCGCCAAGCCAGATTCGACGCTTCAACTTGCGCACTGGCGACACCATCGTCGGTAAAATCCGTCCGCCAAAAGAAGGCGAGCGGTACTTCGCACTGCTGAAAGTCGACACGATCAACTACGATCGTCCAGAGAACGCGAAAAACAAGATTCTCTTCGAGAACTTGACCCCGCTGTTCCCGACCGTACGCATGAAGATGGAAATCGGTAACGGTTCCACCGAAGATCTGACCGGTCGTGTCATCGACCTGTGTGCACCGATCGGTAAAGGTCAGCGCGGTCTGATCGTTGCTCCGCCAAAAGCGGGCAAGACCATCATGCTGCAGAACATCGCGTCGAACATTTCGCGTAACAACCCTGAAGTGCACTTGATCGTTCTGTTGATCGACGAGCGCCCGGAAGAAGTAACCGAAATGCAGCGTACCGTGCGCGGCGAAGTGGTTGCCTCCACCTTCGACGAGCCACCAACCCGCCACGTGCAGGTTGCTGAAATGGTGATCGAGAAGGCCAAGCGCCTGGTCGAACACAAGAAAGACGTGGTGATCCTGCTCGACTCCATCACCCGTCTGGCCCGTGCCTACAACACCGTGATCCCGAGCTCCGGCAAGGTATTGACCGGTGGTGTCGATGCTCACGCCCTTGAGAAGCCAAAGCGTTTCTTCGGTGCTGCGCGAAACATCGAAGAAGGCGGCTCGCTGACCATCATCGCTACCGCGCTGGTTGAAACCGGCTCGAAGATGGATGAAGTGATCTACGAAGAGTTCAAAGGCACCGGCAACATGGAACTGCCTCTGGACCGCAAGATCGCTGAAAAGCGCGTCTTCCCTGCGATCAACATCAACCGTTCCGGCACTCGCCGCGAAGAGTTGCTGACCGCGGACGACGAGCTGCAACGCATGTGGATTTTGCGCAAGCTGTTGCACCCGATGGACGAAGTCGCAGCTATCGAGTTCTTGATCGACAAGCTGAAACAGACCAAGACCAACGATGAGTTCTTCCTGTCGATGAAGCGCAAGTAAGTCGTCGCAGGCAAGCAAAAGCCGGGGAAACCCGGCTTTTTGCTGTCTGAGCTTTTTTGATCCGGGCAGCTCTCCCTTCTGAACAGACGGCTTGGGCGCTACACTCTGTCTCCCAACGCCACGGCCACTACGAGGCTCAAGCATGCAGTATCGCGACTTACGCGACTTTATCAGCGGCCTGGAAAAGCGCGGCGAACTCAAGCGCATCCAGGTTCCAGTGTCTCCCAAGCTGGAAATGACAGAAATTTGCGATCGCACTTTGCGCGCCAAAGGTCCGGCTTTGCTGTTCGAAAACCCGGTGGGTTACGACATCCCTGTGCTCGGCAACCTGTTTGGTACGCCGGAGCGCGTGGCCTTGGGCATGGGCGCCGAAGCGGTCAGTGAATTACGTGAAATCGGCAAGCTGCTGGCGTTCCTTAAAGAACCCGAGCCGCCTAAAGGTCTGAAAGACGCGTGGTCCAAGTTGCCGATCTTCCGCAAGATCATTGCCATGGCCCCGAAAGTCGTCAAGGACGCGGTGTGCCAGGAAGTGGTCGTTGAAGGTGATGACGTCGACCTCGGTCAGTTGCCGGTCCAGCACTGCTGGCCGGGCGATGTTGCGCCCCTGATTACCTGGGGCCTGACCGTGACCAAAGGTCCGAACAAGGAACGTCAGAACCTGGGCATTTATCGCCAGCAAGTGATTGGTCGCAACAAGGTCATCATGCGCTGGTTGAGCCACCGTGGCGGCGCGCTGGACTACCGTGACTGGTGCGAAAAACACCCCGGCCAGCCATTCCCGGTTTCCGTGGCCCTGGGTGCAGATCCTGCGACCATTCTCGGCGCCGTCACCCCCGTGCCGGACAGCCTTTCCGAATACGCCTTCGCGGGCTTGCTACGTGGCAATCGCACCGAGCTGGTGAAGTGTCGCGGTAATGACCTGCAAGTGCCGGCCACGGCTGAAATCATTCTTGAAGGCGTGATCCACCCTGGCGAGATGGCCCCCGAAGGCCCGTACGGTGACCACACCGGTTACTACAACGAAGTCGACAGCTTCCCGGTATTTACCGTTGAGCGCATCACCCACCGGGTCAAGCCGATCTACCACAGCACCTACACCGGCCGTCCACCGGATGAGCCGGCGATTTTGGGCGTGGCGCTGAATGAAGTGTTTGTGCCGATCCTGCAAAAGCAGTTTCCGGAAATTACCGACTTCTACCTGCCACCCGAAGGCTGCTCGTATCGGATGGCCATCGTGACCATCAAAAAGCAGTATCCGGGGCACGCCAAGCGCGTAATGCTGGGTGTGTGGTCGTTTTTGCGCCAGTTCATGTACACCAAATTCGTTATCGTCACCGACGACGACATCAATGCCCGCGACTGGAACGACGTGATCTGGGCCATCACCACGCGCATGGATCCCAAGCGCGATACGGTGATGATCGATAACACGCCCATCGATTACCTCGACTTTGCCTCGCCGGTTTCCGGCCTGGGTTCGAAGATGGGGCTGGATGCAACCAACAAATGGCCAGGTGAAACCACCCGCGAATGGGGCCGTGTCATCGTCAAGGATGAGGCGGTCACTCGCCGGATCGATGACATCTGGAATCAATTAGGAATAGATTGATGCGTGTAACCTTGCAGCCTTCAGGTGCGGTGCTGGAAACCTTGCCTGGCGAGCGAATTCTGGATGCGGCGCAACGTCTGGGCTATGAATGCCCGCAGAGCTGTCGCAATGGTAATTGCCACGTGTGTGCGGCCTTGCTGGTTGAGGGCCAGGTGGAGCAAGCGGGTGACGTGCGCGATCATGGCGAGTTTTATACCTGCCTGGCGGCCCCGCTTGAAGACTGTGTGGTGTTGTGGGATGGCGTGCTTGCGTTGGGAGAGTTACCGGTGCGTAGCCTGGCGTGTCAGTTGACCGAATGTGTCGATATGGGTGGCGATGTGTGGCGGGTGCGCTTGCGTGCGCCTGCAGGCAAGCCGCCGCGTTATCACGCCGGGCAATACGTGATGCTGGAGCGTGAAAATGGCGACAAGTCGGCATTTTCACTGGCCAGCGCCCCGCATTCGGGACGCGACCTTGAGTTGCATGTGCTGGTTCGCGAGGACAGCGCCCGGCGCCTGATCGAACAACTGCAGCGCAACAAGATGGTCCGTCTCGAGCTGCCGTTCGGTGACACGCATTTGTCCGAATTGCCGGACGGCCCGCTGGTGCTGATCGCTGCGGGTACCGGCATGGCGCAAATGCACAGTTTGATCGAGCATTGCCGCGCAAAAGGGTTCAAGCACCCGGTGCACTTGTACTGGGGTGTACGTCGTCCTGAAGATTTCTACACCCTGGAAGAGTGGGAGCAATGGGAGAAAATCCCCAACCTGTTCCTGCACAAAGTGGTGAGTGATCTGTGCGGGTGGGAAGGTCGGTGCGGCATGCTGCATGAAGCCGTGTGCGAAGACATCAGCGATCTGGCCAGTGTGCATGTCTATGCCAGCGGTTCACCGGCGATGATCTACGGCACCCTCGACGCCCTGGTGGCAGCCGGCATGGACGCGCACCAGATGCGCGCCGACGTCTTTGCCTACTGCCCGCGGCCTTGAATGTGTGGGAGCGGGCTTGCTCGCGATGGCATCACGGCGGTCATGCAGGTAGACCGCGCCGTCTGCATCGCGGCAAGCCCGCTCCCACAGTTTTTGCCTCAAAAACGTAAACCGGTGGTGATCATTGCGGCATTGAAGCCCAGCAGCACCAGCTCGACGGCTGCCGGGCCATAGTAGGCGCCGACCGAAGGAATGATCACCGGCGCTACGCCAAAGCGGTTAAGCGGGATCTTGTCCTGATATTCGCCGTGATAGCCTTCCAGCAGGCCGCCTGTGAGCTTCAAATACACAGGGTAGGTGTCGCTATCAAAGCGCTTGCCCGCATAGGCGTAATACGAACGCTGGCGAAATGAGTTGCGAAAGGTTGCCCCGCCAACTAACCAGCCTGAAGCGTCATGGCGCTCAATACCGATTAGATCCTGATTGTTGTTGTGCTCAGAGTCTGGCGAAAAGTGCCGGGTATAGACACTGGTTTGCAGATACCAAAACCCCTCTTTTTTTTGCTGTGCGTCATCTTGTGCCAGTGCGGAAGTGGCATACGCCAGTATCGCCAGGAAGCAAATCCCAAGTTTTCTCATCTACCTACCTCATTGGGCGTGCGCCTGCGGCCAGCAACTATAAAGGGATGACTTGAACATCCCCTGAACAAAACGAATTCTAGTGTAGTTGCAATCATGAAGTCGCCCGGTCATACGTCTTGCCGAGCAGGCCATATGGCATTTGGTGCTATAAGATTAATGTCGTTATTTTGTTTACTGCATGTAATGCCTGTAGGACCCAATGCCACCAGCGATAAATATCAGTGAATCTTCTTGCCTGAATCTGGCTTATCCGCCGCGACTTGATCTCGGTGCGCCGCTGACGCCAGAACAATTGCTCAACTCCATGCACAGCACCATGGCGCGTCATCAAGGCGGGCCGGTCTGGCTATTTGCATATGGTTCACTGATCTGGCGTCCTGAGTGCACGGCGGTCGAACGCGTGCGTGGCCGGGTGCATGGCTACCATCGCGGGCTGTATTTGTGGTCTCACGAGCATCGCGGCACACCTCAGTGGCCGGGCCTGGTCTTTGGCCTGGACCGTGGTGGTTCGTGCAGTGGCTTCGCTTATCGCTTGCCGGAAGACAACCTCGACGCTTCGCTTTACGCCCTGTGGCTGCGTGAAATGCCAGTGCCCTCGTATCGACCGCACTGGCTGACGTGCCGACTCGAAGACGGCAGTCAGGTGCAGGCTTTGGGGTTTGTGCTGGAGCGACATCTACCCAGCTATGCGGGCAACTTGCCGGATGGCGTGTTGAGCCAGGTACTGGCCAACGCCAGCGGACGCTACGGTACGACTCGCGATTATGTCGAGCAGACCGTAAGCGCCCTGCGCAGCCACGCCATGCCAGATCGAAATCTGGAGGCGCGGCTCAAGCGCTGTGTGCCGATCACGCCTTAGGCGGGAGCAGTAACCGCACGTTCTTCACTGGCCACATTTTTGTGGCGCAGGGTCGGGATCATGAACGCGATGGCCAACAGGCACGCGCTGATCAGCAGCACAAAGCCGCCATCCCAACCGAAGTGGTCAACCAGGTAGCCCATTGCCGCGCTGGCCGCGACCGAACCGCCCAGGTAGCCGAACAACCCGGTAAAGCCTGCGGCAGTCCCTGCAGCTTTCTTGGGTGCCAGTTCCAGAGCCTGCAAGCCGATCAGCATCACCGGCCCATAAATCAGGAAGCCGATAGAAAACAGCGCGATCATGTCGATGGTCGGGTTGCCCGGCGGGTTGAGCCAGTAAACCAGTGTCGCAACAGTCACCAGCGACATGAACACGATGCCGGTCAGGCCGCGATTGCCGCGAAAGATCTTGTCCGACATCCAGCCGCACAGCAGCGTGCCCGGAATCCCTGCCCACTCGTAGAAGAAGTACGCCCACGAGGTGGTGTCCACCGTGAAGTGCTTGGCTTCCTTCAGATAGGTTGGCGCCCAGTCCAGTACGCCATAGCGCAGCAGGTAAACGAACACGTTGGCCATGGCGATATACCAGAGCATTTTGTTGCGCAGCACGTATTTGACGAAGATCTCTTTGGCACTGAACTCGTCTTCGTGGCTGGCGTCGTAACCCGCCGGATAATCATTTTTGTACTCTTCAATCGGCGGCAAGCCGACTGACTGCGGCGTATCGCGCATGGCAATAAACGCAAACAGTGCCACTAACAGGGCAACGGTGGCGGGTACATAGAAAGCGGCGTGCCAGTCGTTGAACCAGGCCATGCCCAGCAAAAACAGCGGGCCGATCAGGCCGCCGCCCACGTTGTGGGCCACGTTCCACACAGACACCACACCGCCGCGTTCTTTCTGCGACCACCAGTGAACCATGGTCCGGCCACTGGGCGGCCAGCCCATGCCCTGAGCCCAGCCGTTGATAAACAGCAAAATGAACATCATGGTCACGCTGGACGTTGCCCAAGGTGCGAAACCGAAAATGAACATGACCCCAGCTGAAATCATCAAGCCAAAAGGCAAAAAGAAGCGTGGATTAGAGCGGTCGGACACCAGTCCCATCAGGAACTTGGACAGGCCGTAGGCAATGGCTATCGCCGACATCGCCACGCCCAGTTGACCCCGGGTATAACCCTCGTCAATCAGGTAAGGCATGGCCAGCGAGAAGTTTTTACGCAGCAGGTAGTAACCGGCGTAACCAAAAAAGATACCGGCGAAAATCTGCCAGCGCAGTCGTCGATAGGTGCTGTCTATTTTTTCTTCAGGCAGGGGAGCCTGGTGTGCGGCAGGTCGGAAAAAAGCAAACATTCAAGAGCTCCAAATTTCTTGTTATATCAGCGGTGCCGAACGTTACATTTTCGTTACTGAAAATGACAGGCCTTATCCCTGGAGCTTAAGGAATAATCCCACGCACGATTTTCGCTTGTGAACATCTCGCGTGCTTATAAACCCGACAGCAGACACCTTGAGTCTGGGATCTGTCAGAAATCTACTTTCAAGGGCTGATAAATAACTGTTCTGAGATGTTTAAGTGGGCAGAGGCGGGTTGTTCAATCGGAGCGATCTCACGACAGGATCGGAGCCAGTGAACTGAGAGGTCAGTCAGCACATCACTACTATTTCCCCCTTTGGATTCCAGTGGGCGCGGTTTGGCGCAAAAGAAGGGGGCTGTAAATGAAGTGTCTGGTGTGGTTTTTCGTGATGTTTATGGCAGCGGGTGCACGGGCAGAGGCGTTTTCGATCGACCTGCGCAGCGCAACCTGCCTCAAGCTGAGCCGGGAAGTGAAGGGCTACCTTCGTGGCGCAATTGACCAGCCTCTGGCCGAGATGACGTTGTTCCGGCAGACCCGCAGCCTATTGATCGAGGGTTTTGAGGCCGGGCAGTATTCCATCGATCAGTTGGCGACGGGCTTGTACGCGCTTTCGCAAGGTGCGGACAAAGTGGTTGAAACCTGTCAGCGAAAACGCAGCCGGAAATTTGTGGACATGTTGCCTGAACGCGTCAGGGCGCTACTGATGACCGGGGTGGCTGGACACAACTGAATCGCGCTGGCCTACGGCTTTTCAGGGATTGGCCGATAAGGGTAGATAGGTCCGCAAGCAGCCCCGTATGCTTGCCCCTAACCGTATTAAGGAGCGAATTGTGAAAGCGTGGATCATGTTGATGCTGGCCCTGTCCTTGCCGATGGCAGCGGTTGGAGAAGAGGCGCAAGAAGGCGGCGACAAGGTTAGCTATATCACCCTGAGCCCACCGTTTGTAGGCAATTACGGCCTGGACGGCAGTTCGAAACTCAAGGTGTACAAGGCCGATATTTCCTTGCGCGTGACGGGCCCCGAGGCTGCCAAGGCGGTTAAAGCCAATGACCCGTTGATTCGTAATCAACTGGTGGGGCTGTTTACCCAGCAGACCAGCGACACCCTGGGCAGCGTCGAGGCAAAGGAGAAGCTGCGTCAGCAAGCCCTGAAGCAGATCCAGCAGGTGATGAGCGATGAAACCGGCAAACCGATGGTGGACGATTTGCTGTTCAACAATTTGATCGTTCAGTAAGGCGCAACACGCCCGACACTACGAGGCAAGGCTCTTGCGGAAACGCGCCAGCGCGATGGCGAAGAACACCAGCCCGATGGCGGCCAGTGCCAACAAGTCGGGCCACACCACATTCACCCCCGCATCGCGGAACAGTATCGCCGCGCTCAGGCTCACAAAGTGGGTCGACGGCGAGCACTGCATCACCCATTGCAGCCATTGGGGCATGCTGTCCAGCGGCGTGCTGCCACCTGAAAGCAAGAGCATCGGGATGATCACGGGTATGGCCAGCAAACCGAATTGCGGCGTTGAGCGGGCCAGCGTTGCCAGAAAGATTCCCAGCGCAGTGCTGGCAAACAGGTAGAGCGCAGTGACTAGTAAAAACAGGGTCAGCGATCCCGCCAGCGGCACGCCCAGCGCCCACTTCACCACCACTTCCAGTGATATCCAGGTACACAGCACCACCACCAGCATGTTGCTCCAGATTTTCGCCAGCATGATTTCCAGAGCCGTCAGCGGCAGCACCAGAAGATGGTCGAGGGTGCCATGTTCCCGCTCCCGCAGCAGGGCGGTGCCCGTCAGCACAATGGCCAGAATGGTGATGTTATTCACAATCTGGATGACGGCCAGAAACCATCCACCCTCCAGGTTTGGGTTGAACAGTGCCCGGTTACTGATCAGCACCGGGGTTTTGGCTGCCGCGTCGGCCTGTCCGGTGTAATTGAGCAGCTCCCGCTGGAAGATCCGCCCGATGTAACCCGCACCCATGAAGGCTTGGCTCATGGCCGTGGCATCAACGTTGACCTGCACGCTCGGCTCACGCCCGGCCAGCAAGTCGGCCTGAAAATTGACCGGCACGTTGATCACAAACGTGTACTGGCCGCTGTCCATCGATTGGTCCAGTTGATCGTAGGGCAGGGCTTGCGGGGCCTGGAACTCTGGGGGCAGCAGCGATTCAGCGAGTTTGCGGGACAAGGCGCTGTGGTCTTCATCGACGATGGCAACGCTGGCGTTGTGCACCCCGATAATCGAACCGGCAGCGGGCATGTAAATAGCCACGGTGAAGGCGTAGAACAAAAACAGCAGTAACACGCTGTCGTGGCGCAGGCTGGTCAGTTCTTTAAGGCCAAGGCGCAGGATGTGCGAGAGCTTGTGCATCAGACCTCCTGCTTCTTGAGCATGATCAGGCTCAGCCCGGTGAAGACCATAAAGAACCCCAGCAAGGCCAGGCACTGGGGCCACAACTGGCGCAAATCCAGGGCTTTGGTAAAGGTGCCTACGGCAATGTCGAGAAAGTGCCCGGCCGGGAACAGCATGCCCATCAGTGCCGCCGAGCCCTCAAGCGAGGAGCGCGGCACTATCAGCCCGGAGAACTGAATGGTCGGCAAGCTGGTGATAATCATGGTGCCCAGGATCGCCGCAATCTGGGTGCGGGTGAAGGCGGAAATCAGCAAGCCCATGCTGGTGGTTGCCAGCACATACAGCAGCCCGCCTAGCGCCAGCGTGACACCGCTGCCCTTGAATGGAACGCCGAACAGCCAGCGGTTCATCGCCACCAGCAATGCCAGATTGACCAGGCTTACGGCCAGATACGGCGCCTGCTTGCCCAGCAGGAATTCGAGGCGGGTGAGGGGCGTGGCGTAGAAGTTGGTAATTGACCCCAGTTCCTTTTCGCGCACGATGCCCAGCGCTGTGAGCATGGCCGGGATAAACGCGAGGATGAGCGCCATCACGCCGGGGCCGATGGCGTTCACGCTGATGACGTCCTGGTTGTAGCGAAAGCGGGTTTCGAGTTTGGCCGCTGCCTGTCTGTTTTGCGCCTGACTGCTGAGGGTGGAGAGCTGCTCAAGGTTGGCGGTGTGTACCGCTTCGACATAGTTGCGGCTGGTTTCGGCCCGAAATGGCATGCCACCGTCCAGCCAGGCGGCGACCGTGGGCTGGCGTCCGGCGTACAAGTCGCGGCCAAAGCCTGGCGGGATCTCCAGGGCAATTTTGATTTCAGAGCGTTGCAAGCGTTTGTGCAACTCGTCGGCGCTGCTGATCGGGGCATGCTCTTCGAAGTAGCGTGAGCTGCGGAAGGCTTCCAGGTAGGCGCGGCTTTGTGGGCTCTGATCCTGGTCGTAGACGGCGAAGGCCAGGTTCTCGACGTCCAGAGAAATGCCGTAGCCAAATATCACCATCATGAACACGGCGCCCAGCAAGGCGAACGCCATGCGCACTTTGTCGCGCAGCAATTCCTTGGATTCGCGGCTGGCGACAGCGATCAGCCGGGTCAGGCTAAAGCCTTTTTTGCTGATCGGCGGCGGGGCATTGGCCACCGGCGTGGCGACAGGCTCAGCTTCAGGCGCAGGGCTGGCGTCCTGATCGTTTTGTGCCTGTTCCAGGCAGGTGACAAACGCGGCTTCCAATGTGTCGCCCTTGAACTGGTGTTGCAGCGCATCGGGCGTGTCGCAGGCCAGCACTTTGCCCGCGTGCATCAACGATATGCGGTCGCAGCGTTGAGCTTCGTTCATGAAGTGGGTGGACAGAAAGATGGTCACCCCTTGCTCGCGTGACAGCTCGATCAGTAAACGCCAGAAGTCATCGCGGGCGGCAGGGTCGACCCCCGAGGTTGGCTCATCGAGGATCAGCACTTCGGGGCGATGCAGCACGGCAACCGCCAGCGACAAACGCTGGCGAAGGCCCAGCGGCAATTCGCCGGACTGTTGTGAGGCCACATCGCCCAAGTCGAAACGCTCGATCAACTCTTCGATACGCGGTTCGCTTTCGGCCTTGGGCAAGTCGAACAGTTGCGCGTGCAACACCAGGTTTTGCCGCACGCTCAACTCACCGTACAGCGAGAAGCTTTGCGACATGAAGCCCACACGCTTGCGGGTGGCCAGGTCTTTGGCATTGACCGGATTGCCAAGCAATTTGGCGCTGCCTTCGGTGGCGGGCATCAGTCCGGTCAGGACTTTCATGGTGGTGGTTTTGCCGCAGCCGTTGGAGCCTAAAAAGCCGAAGATTTCACCTCGGCCAATGGCGAAGCTGACGTTGTTCACTGCCGTAAAGTCGCCGAACCGTAGGGTCAGGTCGTGGGCCTCAATGGCGATATCGCTGTTGTCGCTGTTGTCGCTGGTGCGAGGCGGGATCACCAAAGGCTCATTATTGTGCCCGCTGTCACCCTGGTAATGGGTGAAGGCTTCGTCGAGCTTGCCGGTAGCAGTGACGGTCGCCAACTCATGGCTTAAACCGGCGGCAATCAATTTGCCGCGATCGAGCATCAGGCAGTGTTCAAACTGCTCAGCCTCTTCCATGTAGGCAGTTGCCACCAGAAGCGTCAGTTGAGGGCGCTGGCTGCGTACGTCATCCACCAGTTCCCAGAAGCGTCGACGCGATAGCGGGTCAACCCCGGTGGTGGGCTCGTCGAGGATCAGCAAGTCCGGCTCGTGGATCAGCGCGCAGCACAGCCCGAGCTTTTGCTTCATCCCGCCCGACAGCTTGCCCGCGGGACGTTCGGCAAAACGCTCCAGGTCGGTGGCCTTGAGCAGTTCGGCCATGCGCTGTTCGCACTCCTCTTTTGAGAGGCCGAACAGGGTGCCAAAAAAGCGGATGTTTTCGCTGATCGACAATTCGGGATAAAGGTTGCCGCCCAGGCCTTGGGGCATAAACGCGATCAGTGGGTACAGGGTGTTGCGATGGCGGCGGTCGTCAATCGGGCCGCCGAGCACTTCAAGGTTGCCTTGTTGAAGTTTTTTGACCCCGGCAATCAGTCCCAGCAGGCTCGATTTACCTGCACCGTCCGGGCCGATCAAACCACAGCGCGTGCCTTTTGGCAGGCTGAAGGCGATGTCGAACAATGCCTGTTGTTTGCCATACCAGTGGCTGATGCCACTGGCGTTGAGCGCCAGGTCGCTCATTGCAGATTAGCCGGCCAGGCGACGTCTGCGGTTCGTACATAACCTGCTCCCGGCATGCCCGGCTTGGCCTGGGGCACGGCGCTTGGGTCGGTGAGGCGCAGCTTGACGCGAAACACCAGTTTTTGCCGCTCGTCGCGGGTTTCGACCTCTTTGGGCGTGAATTGCGATTTGGCCGCGACAAAAGCAATTTTGGCCGGCAGCGCCTGGTCGGGCAGGGCGTCGAGCACGATGCGGGCGTCGGCACCCACGGTCAGCTTGCCGACCACCGAAGCGGGCATGTACAGGTTCATGTACTGGTCGCTGGGGTCGATCATCATAAATACCCGTCCGCCTGCGCCCAGCACTTCGCCGGGTTCGGCAAGGCGCAACTGGATCACGCCGTTGATGGGAGCGCGCAGGCTGCTGTCATCGATTTCGCTGGTGAGTTGCGCAACTTGGGCTTCGGATGAGCCGATCGCGGCTTTGGCTGCTGCAACCTGGGCCTGTGCTGCCACCACGGCTGCGTTGCTGGTATCAAACCGTGCCTGTTGCTGGTCGAGTTGCTGGCCGCTGGCAAAACCGCGTTGGGACAGTTGGCGAAAGCGCGCGAGTTCCTGGCTGGCCAGCCGCTTTTCGCTTTGGCGCAATTGCACATTGGCTTCGTTGGCGGCCAGGGTTTGGCGGGCGCGCAGCACTTCGGCTTCGGCTTGCGCGCGGGTCGCTTCCAGGGTGCGGGTATCCATGCGGGCCAGCAGTTGGCCCTGAGTCACGCGATCACCTTCATCGACCAGCACTTCGGCCAGGCGTCCCGGGGTTTTGGCTGCAATCTGTACTTCTGTGGCTTCGAGTCGACCGTTGGCCATGCTGATGCCTTCAGGAAGGCTGTCGAGCCGGGATTTCCAATACCCGAACCCGCCTGCTGCGATCAGCAGGACAGCCAAGGGGATGACGAAATAATGGGAAATTCGAGAATTGCTAGACATGCCGACATCCTGTGTCACAGAGCGCTCTAGTTTGACGTTTTCAAGGCGATTACGACTTGATGTCAGTCAAAGGAAGACCAGAGCGTAGACGGGAATACAGGATGTTGCTTGCCACGAGGCGTGGCGAGTGGTGGGAGCGGGTGTTTACAACAACCCCATCACCGCAGCCCATTGATCATCCGTAACGGGCATCACTGAAAGGCGGCTGCCTTTTTGTACCAGCGGCATTTCGGCCAGGGCCGTTTGTTGTTTGAGGTAATCGAGCTTGATCACTTTGGGGAAGGTCTGCTCGTGGGCTACCTGCAGGGCGCTCCACGGATTTTTTTCGGCGCTGGCCTTGGGATCGAAGTAATGGCTTTCAGGGTCGAGGGCGGTCGGGTCGGGGTAGGCTGCTTCGACAATGCGACCAATCCCGGCAATACCCGGCTCGGGGCAGCTGGAGTGATAAAAGAAGAACAGATCGCCAACTGCCATGGCTCGCATAAAGTTGCGCGCCTGATAGTTGCGCACGCCATCCCAGCGCGCTTCACCGAGCGTGTGCAAGTCTTTGATCGAGAACTCGTCAGGCTCGGATTTCATCAACCAATAGGCCATTTTCTACTCCAGAAACATGCTGTGGTTATTTTGTCTGGCAACATTTTGATAAACCGACAGTCGGTTGACGCCAGAGTTTGCGTGTGTGTTCGTGTTGCCGCAGAATGCCCGGCTTTGAAGCTTGACGCTGCTGCACGGCCTATAACAAAAACCGTTGCTGTCATCGTGTTGATTTGCCTGAAGGAGGGCAATCGATGAAACGCAAACCGGATTTACTGTGGATGCTGGTTATTTTGTTCGGTTTGGGTGTGGTTACAACGGGCTATGCGCAAAGTCTCTGGTCAAACTCGATTGACGAGCCGATTGAGCTGACACAACAGCAAGTACAACCCTTCAAACGCTAAAACCTGATCGAAGGCATCACTTGAACGGTGATGCCCTGGTTGTCAGTGGGCGACGTACCAATGACTGTCCGAGACGGTGCCCTGCAAAGGGACATCCCAACTGGCCTGGGCCAGAGATTCGACTTTCTGACACTCGTGGGCCAGCCCCAATAGCGTCGGCTTGCGCCAGCTTTGGCGTCTAGCCTGATATGCCAGGCTGCGGTCATAAAAGCCGCCGCCCATGCCCAGTCGCCCCCCCGTTGCATCAAATCCCACCAATGGCAGCAGCACCAGGTCCAGAGCCCAGACCTTGCGTTGGCGTGCACGGTTGATTCGCGGTTCGAGAATCCGAAAACGGTTGGGGATCAGCTTCTCGCCGGGAGCAACCCGCTGGAAGACCATCTTGGTTCTTGGCCAGGCGCTGAGGACCGGCAGGTAGGTGATCTTGCCCCGGCGCTGGGCTTCGCGCAGCAGCAGGCGCGGATCAATTTCACCGTCGGTGGGCAAATAAAGGGAAATGTGTTTGGCGCGGCGAAACAGCGGGTGTTGTGACAGTTGCCGGTACAGGCCGCGGGCGGCCTGGCGTTGCGCGCAGGGCGACAGGTCGCGGCGGGCTTTGCGCAGCATTCGGCGAAGTTGCGGGCGGGTAGGCGTCGCAGGTTCGTTCATTTGGCGTGCTGTTCAAGGACGAGTTCACCACAGGGTGGCTCGTGGAAGCCAATGCCAGCAGGTGGCTGACATTGCGCTAGGAAATCAGGCTCCCCGACGTACCGCTGTCGGCTTGGCCCTTGAACCCGAAAGTTCAAGGTGGAAGTTGCAGTAGACCTTAAGGCTTTCCGTCTAGCGGACATGCACACCGGCCCAACGTGCAAGCTCCAGGGTAGTGCGAATCGGCTCAGGGACATCGCTAACTGGCGAATACTCCAGGGAGTGGCGCGAGTATACCCCAAAGTAACGTTTTGAATCAGCTTTGACGTTCGTTCGGATCAGTGGCCAGCACCAGATCAACGCGCTCCAGCAAGTCGCGCACTTGCTCACGGGTGGAGCTGCTGGTTTGAACTTCGGCGACTTCCTGCTTGTGCAGCAGATCGTGGGTGATATTCAGAGCAGCCATCACGGCGATACGGTCGGCGCCGATGACTTTGCCGCTGCTGCGGATTTCGCGCATTTTCCCATCCAGATAACGGGCAGCGCTCACCAGATTGCTCCGCTCTTCCTGGGGGCACATGATCGAATATTCTTTATCGAGGATATGCACGGTGACGCTACTGCTTGAACTCATGAGTCTTGCTCCAGGGCTTTGAGGCGCGAAATCATCGATTCCACCTTGTGTCGGGCGATTTCGTTTTTTTCAATGAGGTGCGCGCGTTCCTCGCGCCAAGTCTTTTCCTGAGCAATTAAGAGTGCGTTTTGGCGGTTAAGTTGCTCGACTCGGCTAATCAGCAGTTCGAGTCTAGCCATCAGTGCATGCAGGTCGGTGTCTTCCATTGTGTCCTACTGTGTGTTTTCTGATGGATGGGGACTGACGCCTCGATGGTCTGGCACGTCTGCCAATGCTAGGATACAAGCCCTCCATTCTAGACATAGCGCCGCTTGGCGCCTAGCTGACCATGCCTATTCAGAATTCCCCGTATCAAGCCTTTGTAACCCTGCTGACTGCCAGCGGCCACTCCGTTTCGCCTGCTGAACTGCACGGCCACTTGCTGGGCCGCAGCTGCGCGGGCGCCGGTTTTGATGCCGAAGGCTGGTTGGTTGAAGCCAGCGAGCTGTTGGCAGGCGAGCCGCAAGACAACGTACGCAATGCCTTGATCGGATTGCAAGAGATGGTCAAGGGTGAACTGACCAGCGATGACATGACCGTTGTGCTGTTGCTGCCGACCGATGACGCGCCATTGCCTGAGCGCGCCGCAGCTTTGGGCCAGTGGTGCCAGGGTTTCCTGTCCGGTTTCGGCCTGACCCGCCGCGCCTACTCGTTGAGCGATGAAGCCAATGAAGTACTGCGCGACCTGGCAGCCATCGCCCAGGTGCAGGATGCACTTGAAGAGTCCGAAGACGGCGAAAGCGACTACATGGAAGTGATGGAGTACCTGCGTGTAGCACCGCTGCTGCTGTTCACCGAAACCAAAAAAACCGCTGAACCTGCGCCAGCCAAACCTTCGCTGCACTGATTGATCGTCGAGAGGGAACCCGTCTGCCCATGATCCATATCCCGAAAACGGAATACGCACGTCGCCGCAAGGCACTCATGACGCAGATGGAGCCCAACAGTATTGCGATTCTGCCCGCTGCGGCGGTGGCCATTCGCAATCGCGATGTCGAACATGTTTACCGTCAAGACAGCAACTTTCAGTACCTGAGCGGCTTTCCCGAGCCTGCGGCCGTGATCGTGTTGATCCCGGGCCGGGTACACGGCGAGTACGTGCTGTTTTGCCGCGAGCGCAATGCCGAGCGTGAATTGTGGGATGGTTTGCGGGCCGGGCAAGAAGGCGCTATCCGCGACTTCGGTGCCGACGACGCTTTCCCGATTACCGATATCGACGACATCCTGCCGGGGTTGATTGAAGGCCGCGACCGGGTCTACTCGGCGATGGGCGGTAATCCCGAATTCGACCGCAACCTGATGGAGTGGATCAACGGGATTCGCTCCAAGGCGAACCTCGGTGCCCAGCCGCCCAACGAATTTGTTGCTCTGGATCATCTGCTGCATGACATGCGCCTGTATAAATCGGCAGCAGAACTCAAGGTCATGCGCCACGCGGCGCAGATTTCGGCTCGCGCCCATGTGCGGGCCATGCAGGCCAGCCGCGCCGGTTTGCATGAGTACAGCCTTGAGGCCGAACTGGATTACGAATTCCGTAAAAGCGGGGCCAAAATGCCAGCCTATGGTTCGATCGTCGCCTCGGGTGATAACAGCTGCATCCTGCATTACCAGGAGAATGACGCACTGCTTAAAAGCGGTGACCTGGTGTTGATTGATGCTGGCTGCGAAATTGACTGCTACGCCAGCGATATCAGCCGTACGTTCCCGGTGAATGGCCGTTTTTCACCGGAACAAAAAGCGATCTATGAGCTGGTACTGGCAGCACAAGAAGCGGCATTTACCCAGATTGCCCCCGACAAACACTGGAATCAGGCCCACGAAGCAACCGTCCAGGTCATTACCGCCGGACTGGTGGAGCTGGGCCTGTTGCAGGGCGACGTGCAGGCACTGATCGCCAGTGAAGCCTACAAACCGTTTTACATGCACCGCGCTGGCCACTGGCTGGGGCTCGATGTGCACGACGTGGGGGAATAC
Source organism: Pseudomonas sp. ML2-2023-3 (assembly GCF_037055275.1). Taxonomy (NCBI): domain Bacteria; kingdom Pseudomonadati; phylum Pseudomonadota; class Gammaproteobacteria; order Pseudomonadales; family Pseudomonadaceae; genus Pseudomonas; species Pseudomonas sp. ML2-2023-3. The sequence goes on along the minus strand of NZ_CP146343.1, from coordinate 514,323 downwards.
AAGGTGGGCGGTGAGTGGCGCGTGCTGGAAGTCGGCATGACCCTGACTGTGGAACCTGGCATTTACATCAGCCCTAACAACCTCAATGTCGCGAAAAAATGGCGTGGCATTGGCGTGCGGATCGAGGACGACGTAGTGGTCACCAGGCATGGCTGTGAAATCCTGACCGGCGATGTGCCAAAAACCGTCGCCGCTATCGAAGCGCTCATGGCGGGTGCGGCATGAGTCGCGTGAATCTGGCCATCATTGGCGGCGGCCTGGTGGGCGCGAGCCTGGCGCTGGCCTTGCAGGCCGGTGCCAAGGCACGGGGCTGGAAGATCGTTTTGATCGAGCCGTTTGCCCCCGGCAACACCTATCAGCCCAGCTATGACGCCCGCTCTTCGGCGCTCAGCTATGGCGCTCGAATCATCTATGAGCGTCTGGGCCTGTGGCAGTCGATTGCCGAGCGTGGCGAACCGATCAAGGACATTCACGTGTCCGATCGGGGGCGTTTCTCTACGGCACGGTTGTCGGCCAGCGAAGAAGGGGTTCCGGCGCTGGGTTATGTGGTCGAGAACGCCTGGCTGGGCCAGTGCCTGTGGAAAAGTCTGGATCCGGATGTGATCAGCTGGCGTTGCCCGGCTGAAGTTATCCACATGCAACCGCTGGAAGACGGCTATCGCCTGACCCTCAACGACGAGACCACCCTGGAGTGCGATCTCGCCGTCCTGGCCGATGGCGGGCGTTCGGGCTTGCGTGAGCAGTTGGGCATCCATGTGCGCCAACAGCCTTATAACCAAAGTGCCCTGATCGCCAATATCACCCCGAGCCAGCCCCACGGCGGGATGGCGTTCGAGCGTTTCACCGACGAAGGGCCAATGGCCTTGCTGCCGTTGCCTGACAACCGTTGTGCGCTGGTCTGGACTCGTTTGGGGATGGACGCCCAGCGTCTGGCTGCACTGGATGAGCGCAGTTTTCTCAGCGAGTTGCAGGGGGTGTTTGGTTATCGTCTGGGGACGCTCAAACAGGTGGGCGCCCGACATCTGTACCCGCTGACACTGATTGAAGCGCAAGAGCAGGTACGTCCGCATTTGGCGGTATTGGGCAATGCGGCCCACAGCCTGCATCCGATAGCCGGCCAGGGTTTCAACTTGTCCCTGCGTGATGCCCAGGCCCTGGCCGATGCCTTGCTGGGCAGTGATAAAAAGCCCGGTGATTTCGCTACGCTGCTGAGTTATCAACAGGCTCAAAAACTCGACCAGCAATTGACCATCGGTTTTTCGGACAAGGTGACGCGGGTGTTTGGCAGTGAGCAGCCCCTGGTTTCGTTTGGTCGCAACCTTGGCCTGCTCGGCCTTGATCTGGTGCCGCCGGCAAAACGCTGGTTCGCCCGTCAAGCGATGGGCCTGGGCACCCGCGCAGACAGTTGATGTCGGCGGGGCGAGCACGCCCCATGTCGATCCATTTTTTCAGGTGCGGCGTACGCCGCTAGCGAGACAGGCTTAAAGCATGGAAATGCGTGCAGATCTGCTGATTGTCGGGGCCGGAATGGTCGGAAGCGCACTGGCGCTGGCGCTCAAAGACAGCGGGCTGAAAATCCTGCTGCTCGATGGCAGCCCGCTGAGTGTCAAACCCTTTGCCGCCCAGGCCCCGTTCGAGCCGCGGGTCAGTGCCCTGTCGACTGCCAGCCAGCGCATTTTGCAGCGCCTGGGCGCGTGGGAGGGCATCACCCGGCGTCGCGTCAGCCCGTATGCTCACATGCAGGTATGGGATGGCAGCGGCACGGGGCAGATCCACTTCTCGGCGACCAGCGTTCATGCCGACGTGCTGGGTCATATCGTTGAAAACCGTGTGGTGCAGGATGCGCTGCTTGAGTGCTTGCAGGACTCCAGCATCGAAATGCTGGCCAATGCGCGCCTGGAACAGATGCGCCGCTCTGGCGACGACTGGCTGCTGACCCTGGCCGATGGTCGTACCTTGCGTGCGCCGTTGGTGATTGCCGCTGATGGCGCCAACTCGGCTGTACGCCGCCTGACCGGCTGTGAGACCCGCGAGTGGAATTATCAGCATCATGCCATCGTCACCAGCGTGCGTTGCTCAGAACCCCATCAGCAGACCGCCTGGCAGCGTTTTACCGACAATGGCCCGCTGGCATTCCTGCCATTGGAGCGCGAGGGTCAGCAGGACTGGTGTTCGATTGTCTGGTCGACCACGCCTGAACAGGCCGAGTATTTGATGGCGCTGGACGATGGCGCCTTCTGCCGCGAGCTGGAACTGGCTTTTGAAGGCCGTCTGGGCAGCGTGCTGAGCGCTGATCCGCGGGTGTGCGTGCCGCTGCGTCAGCGTCACGCCAAACGCTATGTCGCGGAAGGCCTGGCACTGATCGGTGATGCGGCACACACCATCCACCCGCTGGCCGGGCAGGGCGTGAATCTGGGGTTTCTGGATGCGGCGGTGCTGGCACATGTGCTGCTGCACGCGGTGGATCGCGGCGAGCGTCTGGCGGATGTGCGCGTGCTGAGCCGTTTTGAGCGTCGGCGCATGCCGCATAACCTGGCGTTGATGGCCGCCATGGAGGGTTTTGAGCGCTTGTTCCAGGCTGACTCGCTGACGGCACGATTGCTGCGCAACACCGGTTTGAAATGGGTCAATAAAATGCCCGAGGCCAAGGCCTTGTTTGTGCGTCAGGCACTGGGCCTGAGTGGCGACCTGCCGCCGCTGGCCAAGCCGTAACATCTGGTAACTCCTCCGGGGCGAGTTAGGTTGAGATGGGAAATGTGATTCACTACCATTTACGCCCGATTCGCATCAAGAGAGACCGCCCATCATGTTGGCACGCAAGCGTCTACTGACTGCCCTGGCCCTAACCGTTTTTGCGAGCAGCGTTTCTGCTGCCGAAGAGGTGGTGGTTTACTCCTCGCGTATCGACGAGCTGATCAAACCGGTATTTGATGCCTACACCGCCAAGACCGGGGTCAAGGTCAAGTTCATCACCGACAAGGAAGCGCCGTTGATGCAGCGCATCAAGGCAGAAGGCCAGAATGCCACCGCCGACCTGTTGCTGACCGTGGACGCCGGCAACCTGTGGCAAGCAGAGCAAATGGGCATTTTGCAGCCGTTCACGTCCGAAGTGATCGACAAGAACATTCCACCGCAATACCGCTCCTCTTCCCATGAGTGGACCGGCCTGAGCCTGCGCGCACGGACCATCGTCTATTCGACCGACCGGGTTAAGCCTGAAGAACTGTCGACCTACGAGGCCCTGGCTGACAAAAACTGGGAAGGCCGCCTGTGCTTGCGCACCGCCAAGAAGGTTTACAACCAGTCGCTGACGGCCACCATGATCGAAGCGCATGGTGCTGAAAAAACCGAAAAAATTCTCAAGGGTTGGGTGAGCAACCTGTCCACGGACGTGTTCTCTGACGACACTGCACTGCTTGAGGCAATCAACGCCGGGCAATGTGACGTGGGCATCGTCAATACCTACTACTACGGCCGTTTGCACAAGCAGAAGCCGGATCTGGCGGTGAAACTGTTCTGGCCGAATCAGGCGGACCGCGGTGTTCACGTCAACCTGTCGGGCATTGGCCTGACCAAGTACGCGCCACACCCTGAGGCCGCCAAGGCATTGGTGGAGTGGATGACCACCCCTGAAGCTCAGGTCATTTTTGCAGGTGTTAACCAGGAATTCCCGGCCAACCCAAGCGTTGAGCCTTCTGCCGAAGTGGCCAGCTGGGGCAAGTTCAAGGCCGACGCACTGCCAGTAGAAGTGGCAGGCAAGCGCCAGGCTGAAGCCATCCGCATGATGGATCGCGCGGGCTGGAACTGATCAAAATCTGAAGCAATACCTGTGGGAGCGGGCTTGCTCGCGATAGCATCGCCGGGGTTTCATTGGAAACTGCGGTGTTTGCATCGCGAGCAAGCCCGCTCCCACATTTGTTTTTTACCTCGTCCTGACCACCTTCCGAGAGTTCTTCGTGGCCCATCCTGCTCAACGTCGCTGGTATCCGCTGGTTTTTGTCATTGCCGCTCTGGTGCTGTTGCCGCTGAGCGTTTTGCTGCTGTCCTGGCAAAACATTGATACCCAGATCTGGAGCCACATGTGGGATACGCAGATGCCGCGTCTGCTGGGCAACACCCTGACCCTGATCGTTGGCGTGGGTGTCGGGGTCACGCTGCTGGGTGTCAGCCTGGCCTGGTTGACCAGCCTGTGTGAGTTCCCCGGCAGACGATGGCTGGACTGGGCGCTGATGTTGCCCTTTGCGATTCCGGCTTATGTACTGGCGTTTGTCTTTGTCGGCTTGCTGGATTTCGCAGGCCCCGTGCAAACCCTGCTGCGTGAGTGGTTTGGCATGGGCCTGAGGTTGCCACGGGTGCGCTCCACCGGTGGGGTGATCATCGTGCTGATCCTGGTGTTCTACCCCTACGTTTATCTGCTGGCGCGCACGGCCTTTCTGGCCCAGGGCAAAGGCCTGATGGAAGCTGCCAGAGTGCTGGGCCAAAGCCCGTGGCAGGCATTCTGGCGCGTTGCGTTGCCCATGGCGCGTCCGGCGATCGGTGCGGGTGTGGCACTGGCGCTGATGGAAACCCTGGCCGATTTTGGCGCGGTATCGGTGTTCAATTTCGACACCTTCACGACCGCGATCTACAAAACCTGGTATGGGTTTTTCAGCCTGTCTACGGCAGCGCAGCTGGCGAGTTTGCTACTGCTGGTGGTCATGGTGGTGCTCTACGGCGAACGACGCGCCCGTGGGGCAAGCCGCGCCAGTAACGAACGCCCCCGGGTCAGTGCCTTGTATCACCTGAGCGGTCCCAAAGCGTGGCTGGCCAGTGGCTGGTGCTTGCTGGTATTTGCCTGTGCTTTCGTCATTCCGATGCTGCAACTGGCCGTGTGGTTCTGGCAGCGCGGTCGATTCGACCTGGATGAGCGGTACGCCGGATTGATCCTGCACACCCTCTATCTGGGCAGCATGGCGGCACTGATCACCGTGAGCGTGGCCTTGGTGCTCGCGTTTGCCCGGCGCCAGGCACCCACGGCGGCCATTCGTGCCGGAGTCAGCCTTGCGAACCTGGGTTATGCCCTGCCGGGCTCGGTGCTGGCGGTGTCGATCATGTTGGCGTTCAGCTATCTGGACCGAGAGCTGGTGATTCCGGTGTCGGGCTGGTTGGGCGGGGCGGGCAAGCCACTGTTGCTGGGCAGCCTGTCGGCCCTGCTGCTGGCGTATCTGGTGCGGTTTATCGCCGTGGCTTATGGCCCGCTGGAAAACAGCCTGGCGCGCATTCGTCCTTCCTTGCCGGAGGCCTCTCGCAGTTTGGGGGTCGGTGGGCCACGACTGTTTTTCAAGGTGTATCTGCCGTTGCTGCTGCCCGGCACCTTGAGCGCTGCGCTGCTGGTGTTTGTCGATGTGCTCAAGGAAATGCCGGCTACCTTGCTCATGCGCCCGTTCGGCTGGGACACGCTGGCTGTGCGGATCTTCGAGATGACGAGCGAAGGCGAATGGGCGAGGGCTTCGTTGCCCGCCCTGACGCTGGTCCTGGTCGGATTGTTACCGGTCATCGGACTGATTCGACGCTCGGCACATCGAATCGGTTAGGTGCCAGTCCTCCTTCATGCGGCTACAATGCGCGGCATTCGGTGCGGTCTGTCTGTCAGATCAGGTTTCTGCGTAGTGTAAGAAAGCCATTTTTTAGGCTTGAAATGCTCCGCAGCCTGTCCGCACCCTCGCCAAGCCCGGAAGGAGAAACCCATGGGACAGCGTACGCCTCTGTATGACCTGCATCTCGCCCTGGGCGCGAAAATGGTCGATTTTGGCGGTTGGGATATGCCTTTGCATTACGGCTCACAAGTTGAAGAACACCATGAGGTGCGCCGCGACTGTGGGGTTTTTGATGTCTCGCATATGACCGTGATCGACATCGCCGGGTCTCAGGCCAAGGCGTGGCTCCAGCATTTGCTGGCCAATGATGTCGAGCGTCTGAATACACCTGGCCGTGCCTTGTACAGCGCCATGCTCAATGAGCAGGGCGGCGTGGTCGACGACATGATTGTCTACCTGATGCCCACGGGTTATCGGCTTATCGTCAATGCCGCCACCCGGGATCAGGATCTGGCCTGGATGGAAGCTCAGCGTCAGGGCTATGACGTGCAGCTGTTGGAACGCCCGGAACTGGCCCTGCTGGCCATTCAAGGGCCCCATGCGCGACAGAAGGTGGCCGAGCTGGTGAGTCAGGCGCGTGGCCAGTTGATTCAGCAACTCAAGCCCTTCGAAGGGCAGAGCAGCGGCGACTGGTTTATCGCTCGTACCGGGTACACCGGTGAAGATGGCCTCGAAATCGTCCTCCCGGCCGACCAGGCCCCGGCCTTTTTCAACGATCTGGTGGGTGCAGGCATTTCACCGATTGGCCTGGGCGCTCGGGATACCTTGCGTCTTGAAGCCGGCATGAACCTCTACGGGCAGGATATCCATCTGTCTGTTTCCCCCCTTTGCGCCAATATGGCCTGGACCATTGCCTGGGAGCCTGCCTCACGCAAGTTCGTGGGACGCGAAGCGCTCGAAGCCGAAAAGGCCGGGGGCGTGCAGCTCAAACTGGTGGGGCTGGTACTTGAGGAACGGGGCGTTTTGCGCGCTCATCAAGTGGTTCGCATCGCCAATGTTGGCGAAGGGGAGATCACCAGTGGTAGCTTCTCCCCTACGCTAAGCAAATCGATCGCCCTGGCGCGAGTTCCGATGGCAACGGCTGACCGTGCCGAGGTTGAAATTCGTGGTAAGTGGTACCCGGTTCGAGTAGTAAAACCGACTTTTGTTCGTCAGGGCAAAGCCCTGATCTAACGTTTACTGGCGAGAAAGCACCTTGTGTGCGCCGCCTACATTTATTCTTGAGGACACTGAATATGAGCCTGATCCCTGCTGAGTTGCGCTTTGCTGAAAGTCACGAGTGGGCCCGCCTGGAAGCGGATGGCACGGTTACCGTAGGCATCAGCGATCATGCTCAGGAAGCCTTGGGGGACGTGGTGTTTGTTGAGCTGGCCGAAGTCGGCAAAGTGTTCGCCGCAGGCGATACAGCGGGCGTTGTTGAGTCGGTTAAAGCTGCTTCCGACATCTACTCGCCGGTCTCTGGCGAAGTGATTGCCGTCAACGAAGCACTGGCGGACAGCCCTGAGTCGTTGAACAGCGACCCGTACACCAGCTGGATTTTCAAGCTCAAGCCAAGCAACACCGCCGAGCTGGAAAAACTGCTGGATGCTGCGGGCTATAAAGCCGCAATCGGCGAATAAGCTCAAATGTGTAGTCGCTGCCGAAGGCTGCGAGCTTTGTTTGGAATCAAAAGCTCGCAGCCTGCGGCAACGACTACAGGTTGAGTCAGGCGACGCTTAAAACTGCTTTCACCGCCGCCACCGAACGCTCCACATCGGCCTTGGTCATTGCCGTAAACATCGGTAACGACACAATCAGGCGCCCGACACGTTCGGCAATCGGGAACATCCCCTCTTTGAAGCCCTGTGCACGGTACAGGCTCAGCAAGTGAATGGGCGGGTAGTGGTAACCGATGCCCACACCCAAGGCTTGCATCTCTTTCATGAAGGTCGCACGTGCAGGCTGTCCGTCCTTGCGCTCAGGCAGCACAAGCTGGAACAGATGCCAGTTGGTGTTGTTGAAGTCTGCTACCGGCAGTTGTGCGCCGTACTGAGCTTCGAACTCAGGCCCGAAACAGTCGAAATAATGCTTGGCCAACTCCCGACGATGGGCGGTGATGGTTTCGATATGGGCAAACTGGCCCAGACCAATCGCAGCCGCGATGTCGGTCATATTGAACTTGCCACCCAGCACATCCACATCCAGCCCGTCGAAACCCGTGCGAGTCACGCCCTGTAGACGGTATTTCTCGGCCAGTCGCGCTTCTTCTTCATTGTTCAGCACCAGACACCCGCCCTCGGATGAGGTGATGTTCTTGTTGGCCTGAAAACTGAACGATACAAAATCGCCCCGTGCGCCAATGCGCTCGCCTTGCCAGCTGGAGCCCAGGGCTTGTGCCGCATCTTCCACTACGCGCAGGTTGTGCTTTTTGGCGATCGCGTAGAGCGCATCCATGTCCACTGGCAAGCCTGACAGGTAAACCGGAATGATTGCCTTGGTACGCGGGGTGATGGCCGCTTCGAGCTTGGCCAGGTCGATGTTGCGTGTCACCGGGTCGATATCGGCAAATACCGGCGTCGCGCCGACTTCGATAATCACGTTCGCGGTGGCTACCCATGAAATAGGCGTGGTGATGACTTCATCGCCCGCCCCGATGCCCGCGATGCGCAACGCGATTTCCATGGTGCAGGTGCCGGAGTTGAACGTACGCACCGGGCGCCCGCCAAAGTACTCGGACAGTTGTGCTTCGAACGCCTGGACCTTGGGCCCGCTGGTGATCCAGCCCGAGCGCAATACGTCGCCCACGGCAGCAATGGTGGCTTCATCAATGGTGGGTTTGGAAAACGGCAGGAAAGGCAGCGTGCTCATAGAAGCGTGACGTCCGATGTGAGTGAGTTTGGGTGACCAAAAGCAATAGCATAGCGCTCAAGATCATACCCGGAGGATCGCTCACATCCGGTGAAAATTCTGTATGGCGGCTGAATCACAGGGAGAGATGTGTGTTGAGTTGAACGGTGGGAGCGGGCTTGCTCGCGATAGCATCACATCGGGTTGATGCAGGCAAACCAAGTCGCCAGCATCGCGAGCAAGCCCGGTCCCACATGGAAGTTGCCTCCAAAGTGGGAAGGCAGTTATTCCGCTGTAGCGTTTTTAACCAGAATTGCGTTGGCCAGGTCCATGTCGCTGACTTTCATGTTCGGATTATCAGCACGCACTTGTTGCATGGCTGATTCCAGGTACGGGCCACGAATCGAACCGTTGCTGGCAACAAAGCTGCCCGCGTCATCCTGAGCGGCGATGACTTTGCGGTCTTTTTTGAAGGTCAGGTAGGTGGAGCCGGTGGTTGCACCGGAAGACAGCACATTACGCCAGAAGCTGTCGGCCATTGCAGACCCAACAGGAAGAGACAGCAAGGCGATAGCGGCTACAGCATATTTGAGGCGCATGACGGTGACTCCGAATAGATTAGCTACGAGGTTTGATTGCAAATTGCGCTCAGGAGTTCCGTAACGTCACGGTACAATTTCTACGCTTAATACTGTTCCATTCTGGGCGGTAACACGCACGGGCGTACCCACCGCAGCGTCAGGCCCTACGGCCATCCATACGCTGTCGCCGACCTTGATTTTACCCCGTCCCTCCACAATCGCCTGTTGAACGATGAAGGTACGGCCGATCAGCTCATGGCCGCGACGATTCAGGTTTGGTTGGTCGCCACTCTCGACCTTGCCGCGCTGTCGCCGCCACCAGTACACCGCCGTGAGGATTGCCAGCACTCCAAACAATGGAAGTTGCAGGGTCCATGGCAGCTCGGGGACCAGAAAGGTCAAAGCCCCGACGATGATGCCGGCAATACCTGTCCACAGCAGATAACCACCGGCGCCAAAAACCTCCAGGATCAACAGCGCGGTGCCCAGCGCCAGCCAGTCCCAGTAGTTCAGGTGTTGCAGAAACTCCCACATGAATCAGACCTTCTTGGTATCAAAGGTGGCTTTGACGATTTCGCCGATACCGCCCACTGCGCCGATGACCTGGCTGGCCTCCAGCGGCATGAGGATGACTTTGCTGTTGTTGGCAGAGGCCAGCTTGCCCAGGGCATCGATATATTTTTGCGCAACAAAGTAGTTGATCGCCTGCACGTTGCCCGAGGCAATGGCTTCGGATACCACCTGGGTGGCCCGTGCTTCGGCTTCAGCCTGGCGCTCTCGGGCTTCTGACTCGAGAAACGCAGCCTGACGACCACCTTCTGCTTCGAGGATCTGTGCCTGTTTTTTGCCTTCGGCAGTCAGGATTGCTGCGGCTCTGAGCCCTTCAGCCTCAAGGATTTGTGCTCGCTTGATACGTTCGGCTTTCATCTGCCCGGACATGGCGGCCATCAGGTCGGCCGGCGGGCTGATGTCCTTGATCTCGATGCGGGTGATCTTGATGCCCCAGGGCGCTGTTGCTTCATCAACGGTGCGCAGCAGCTTTTCATTGATGCCGTCACGCTGGCTGAGCATGGCATCCAGCTCCATCGAACCCAATACGGTACGGATGTTGGTTTGCAGCAGGTTGCGAATGGCGTGTTCGAGGTTGTTGACCTCATACGCGGCCTGAGCCGTGTTGACGACCTGGAAAAAACACACGGCATCGATTTGTACGGTGGCGTTATCGGCGGTGATCACTTCTTGTGGCGGGATGTCCAGCACGCTTTCCATCACGTTGATCTTGCGCCCGATGCGGTCCATCACCGGAATGATGATGTTCAGGCCCGGCTTCAGGGTGTTGGTGTAGCGGCCAAAGCGCTCCACCGTCCATTGATATCCTTGCGGTACCACCTTGAAGCCCATGAAGAGCATGGCGATAGCCAAGGCGACAAATAACAGGATCACAGTACCCGCTTGCATAACCATTCCTTGTTTTGAGGTGTAAGAATCAAACGAACGAGGCGTGTAACGATCAAAAAATTCGCGTAACTGATTAGATTTTAGTCAAAACAATTCAACTACGCGGGGGTAACTCGAATTGCTTCTGGCATTGAGGTTGTTCCAGCGGCGACTTTTTGAGCGGCGGCCAGCCTCAGGCTGATCATGCCTTGTGCGCAGGCCTGGCGACGCATGGCGTTGAGGTCGGTGTCGGGGCCAATCAGGGACTTGAGCTTTTCGCTCATCACCATGATTTCGTAAATGCCGACTCGCCCGCTGTATCCGGTGTCCCGACACTGTGTGCAGCCAGTGGCCCGCCAGGTGCAGGTGGGCGGTGAGTCGGACCAGGCCGGGGCAAAGTCCTGCCAGTCCCCCGGATCCAGTGGCTGCTCGGCCCTGCAGTCAGGGCACAGCGTTCTGACCAGACGCTGGGCCATGACCCCCAGCAACGTGGCTTTTATCAAATAGGCCGCTACTCCCAGTTCCTGCAGGCGGCTGATAGCGCTGGGCGCATCATTGGTATGCAGGGTAGAAAGCACCAGATGTCCGGTCAGCGCAGCCTGAATGGCCATCTGCGCGGTCTCCAGGTCACGTATTTCCCCGAGCATGATGATGTCCGGATCCTGGCGCATCAATGCACGCACGCCGTTGGCGAAGTTCAGGTCGATGTTGGGTTGAACCTGCATTTGATTAAAGGCCGGTTCAATCATCTCGATGGGGTCTTCGAGAGTGCACAGGTTGATTTCTGGAGTGGCCAGTTGTTTGAGCGTTGCATACAGGGTGCTGGTTTTACCCGAACCGGTAGGGCCGGTGATCAAAATAATGCCGTTGGGCTGGCGGGTCATTGGTTGCCAACGTTGCAGGTCTTCGGGGCACAGGCCCAACTGGTCGAAATCTTTGAGCAGTACCTGCGGATCAAAAATACGCATCACCATTTTTTCGCCAAACGCGGTGGGCAGGGTGGCGAGTCTCAGCTCAACTTCAGCGGCACCCGGGGGCCTGGTTTTTATTCGACCGTCCTGAGGTTTGCGTTTTTCGGCGACATTCATCCGGCCCAGGCTCTTGAGGCGACTGACGACAGCCACGGTCACCTGCGGCGGGAACTGGTAGACGTTATGCAGCACCCCATCGATGCGAAAGCGCACACAGCCTTGTTCCCGCCGGGGTTCAATGTGGATATCGCTGGCACGTTGCTCAAAGGCGTACTGAAACAACCAGTCGACGATATTCACAATGTGCGCGTCGTTGGCATCCGGCTCGCGGGCGCCTGTACCCAAGGTCAGCAATTGTTCGAGGTTGGTCTGGGGGCTGGTTTTCTGATCGTTGAGTGCGGCACCGTTGACCGATTTGGCCAGTTGGAAAAACTCCGTGCTCAGGCGCTGGATTTCGAGGGGGTTTGCAATGACCCGTTTGATAGGACGCTTGAGCAACGGGTGCAAATCAGCCTCCCAACTGCTGACCCAGGGCTGGCAGCTGGCGATGGTGATGCTCGAATCATCGGCAGCCACCGCGAGGATTCCATGACGCTGGGCGAAGGCGAAGGACATCAGCCCGGTCACTGTGGTGACATCGATCTTGAGCGGGTCAATGCGCAGGTAGGGGTGTCCGGCGTGGCTGGCGAGCCAGGCGGTGAGGGTTTCAAGATCCAGGATCTTGCCCCCTCGGCTGGGGTCACAGAGCTGTTGTCCTGCCAGAAACACCAGCGGATGCAAGGCTGCATTGCACGCTTCTCGCCCGGTGATCAATACCTGTTCGGCACAACTGTGGGGGATACGGTTTTTGGCCAGCAACGCGGTCAACAGGTCGTTGAGGTCCAGCCATTGGTCTTGGGGCGGGGGGATGCGCATAAAAGCTCCTTTGGGCACCGGCTCAGACGGATCCTTGTCTGGCTGTGAGCTTCAAAGCCTAGTCGCGCTGCTTTCACCTTCACGTGCCCAATGGTTGCGAACTATTGCCCCGAGACCTGCAGAAAAGACGCTTTGGCCGCCTGCACGGGGTGCAGCTCCATGTCGAAGACACTGATCAGATTGCGCAATTTCTCACCCATGACCTGAGCCCGGTGCCAGCTCTGCTCATGGCTTTCGATTTCAATGCTCAATGTGTCCTGATCGCGCACCACTTCCACCTGATGCGGGATCAATTGCTGCAAGGCAAACAGATTGAGCACACGGCACAAGACATCAGCATCGGCGTCCGCCTGGATGCGATAGCGCACCGGGCAAGGCGCTGCGTTGCTGGCCCAGACGTCGGGGCGTGATGAGTGGTTGACGACTTCCAGATGGGACATGCAAACGCTCCTGTTTAGGCTGGAGAAATTTTTACACGTCGTGGGAGAAATTTTTTATCTAAGATGTTTTAAATCAACGATAAATAGACTTGATCGAGTCTCTATTAGACAACTTAAAGGTATTTTTATGCAGGGTGAACTGGATGCTTACGACCGACGCATTTTGGCGCTGCTGCAAGAGGATGCTTCTCTGTCGAGCGCACAGATCGCCGAAAAGGTGGGGCTTTCGCAATCACCCTGCTGGCGGCGTATTCAGCGGATGAAGGACGAGGGGATCATTCGCGGCCAGGTGACCTTGCTCGATCGCAAGAAAATCGGGCTCAACACGCAAATTTTTGCCGAGATCAAACTCAATGCCCACGGGCGTTCCAACTTCACTGAATTCACCGACGCGATCCGCGGTTTTCCCGAGGTGCTGGAGTGCTATGTGCTGATGGGGTCGGTGGATTTTCTGCTGCGCATCGTCACTGCCGACATCGAAGCCTACGAGCGATTTTTCTTCGAAAAACTGTCGATGGTCCCGGGTATTCAAGAGGTGAATTCGATCGTGGCGTTGTCAGAAATCAAATCCACCACGTGTCTGCCGGTTTGATCCGGGCCACAAAAAAACGGCCTTCATGAAGAAGGCCGTTCAGGGTTTATACCTGTTGCATCAATGCACAAACAGGGCAATCAGAATGATGATCGGGATCGGGATACCGAGAAAAAACAGCAGTAATGAGCGCATTTTCATTCTCCAGATTGATTAATAAACAGGCGGCTTGGTGGTGTGCTCCACGTAGCTCACGGCATCGCGTTGGCGGCCGCCAAACGTGGCGCAGAGGCTGGCGAAAAATGCACCCAGCAGCAGACTGATGAACATCCACAGGGTGGTCCAGGCGGCGACTTTTGCTGCGGTGTCTGCGGCTTCCTTGGCTTTGACCTTGGCGTCTTCAACCGCCTGGTGGGCTTTGGCATACACCTGATCGACCCGTTGCTCGGCCTCGGCCTGGCTGAGGTTGGTCCGTTGAGCGACGATTTGCGCCAGATAGGTACGGTCCTCGCCACTTAACTGGCCGTCGTTGCCCAGGCTGCGAACAAAGATGCGCGTGACGATGCCGTGGGCGGCGTCTTCGCTGACAGCAGTGCCGCGATCATCGCGAAACAGGGTGTCGATAAAGTAATCAGAGCTATTGCCCGAACTTTTATCGGCGTGGCTGGCGGCTGCGCTGCTCATGGCCGAAGCGGCACCTGAAGCCACGCTGGCCCCAGCTTGAACACCGCTGCCAATCACGCTGCTGACCGAGCCTGCGATCAGGGTTACGGTAACCAGCGTCGCAACTGCCCAAGCCAGAAAGCCATGTGCTGTATCCCGAAAGTACACTTCATCGCCATGCATGTTGGCCCACTTGACCCGCAAGCGGCCGGCCAGATAGCCCCCCATCCCTGACGCAATGATTTGTGTGATGGCCAGCCAGACAATGGCGGTGATACCCAGGCCTTTGGCGCCCACGCCTTCATTTGCCCACGGTGAAACTGCCGAAAAGCCCAGGCCTGCGCCCAGCATGATCAGCAGCAGAGACAGCGCGGCAGCGGTGGCTGCCCCCGCAAAGATGGCGGCCCAGGAAACACCTGAGTGGCCAGAGGAGTCTTGCAGGGCTGCGGGATAGTGCTCAGTTGTCCCGATCATTGTTGTTGTGCTCCTGAATGGTAGGAAGTGCAGCGTTCATTCAAGAGATTGCAGGTGACATGCCAACAGGGTGTTTGTTGGTAATTTCATATCTTTCAATGGGTTAATAATTATTTGAGATTCAGGTGCATGCAGTTTGCATGATTGACACTGTGACAGGCGGGCGTAATGCATTGAAACAATTTGGCGAGGCGAGCCAGGCCCCAATAAAAACGGGAGCCTTTCGGCTCCCGTTTTTGGGTAATCAATGATGACGATGTTTGTTCTTTTTGCGATGGCCATACGCGTGGCCACGGCCGCGGTTGTCGTCGCGGTAGTAGCGACGGTTGTCACGATCGCGATAGCGACGATCTTCGGCGTCGCTTTTATTGCCCATGTAGTTACCCAGCGCGCCACCAGCACCACCGCCAGCGGCTGAGCCGACCAGAGCACCGGTGCTGCCGCCGACACTGCGGCCCAGCACGTTGCCGCCAGCAGCGCCCAGTGCGCCGCCAATGGCCGCTTCGCCCCGGCTGCGTTTGTCGGCACCTACGGCACTGCCTGCCGCGCCACCCACGCCTGCACCAATGGCAGAACCGGTCGAGCCGCCGAGCTGTTGGCCAACCACGGCGCCAAGAACCCCGCCTAATGCGCCGCCTACACCGGCTTCGGTGGTGCCACCGGCCGAGGCTACGCCACTGACCAGGCCAAGGGACAACAAGAGAATCGAGGTGAGCTTCATAGATGAGCCTCAAAGAGATGACGGCGCGATCCTGAGGCTGTCGATGATGGGTGACAATCGAAATCCGACGAGTAGCACGAGTTGTACACAATTCTATAAGTTGTTGTTTTTTCTAGGGAACTTAATGAATTTTTGGTGGTCTGTTTACTAGTTCGGAGAGGCCGATTTCGTAGGAAATCGGCCTTTTTTGTGCCTGAAGTTTGGATGTGATGGGTTTTAAATGTGGGAGCGGACTGCGTCAGCTGGCCTTGGCCATGATCAGTTTCGACGGGCTGGCGGCTTCCAGGCAAATGGCCACGAATTTGGACGTAGGCGTGTGGCTGCCATCGCCTGTGCTTTCCAGCGGCACCAACGGATTGACCTCCGGGTAATACGCAGCGGCTTGCCCGGCAGGAATATCAAATGCCAACAGGGTGAAGTTTTTGACCCTGCGCTCGTGCTGGTCATTCCAGATCGAAACGATGTCGACCTTTTGCCCCGGCTTGAAGCCCAGGCGGATGATGTCGGCTTCGTTGACGAACAACACGTCACGCTGGCCCTTGACCCCACGATAGCGGTCATCGAGGCCATAAATGGTGGTGTTGTACTGATCGTGGGAACGCATCGACTGCAAAATCAGGTCGGGCAACTGGCCGGTAGCGCGGGTGCGTGCATCCACCAGGTCTTGTGGCAGCACGTTGGGCCGGAAGTTGGCGCGCTGCGACGGCGTGTTCCACTGCCGCGCACCGGCCGAGTTGCCCAGGTAAAAACCGCCAGGGTGCTGAATTCGTGTGTTGAAGTCCTTGAAGCCCGGGATGGTGTCGGCGATCAGCTCGCGGATACGCCGGTAGTCGCCCACCACCCAGCTCCAGTCAATCGGATGAGTGCCCAGGGTGGCGGCGGCGATACCGGCGATGATCGCGGGCTCCGAACGCATCTGGTTGGACAGTGGCTGCAACTGGCCGTTGGAGTCGTGAACCATGCTGAAGGAGTCTTCCACCGTGACGGCTTGCGGGCCTTGAGCCTGGATGTCGATATCGGTGCGGCCCAGGCACGGCAAGATCAGCGCTTCTTTACCGTGCATCAGATGGCTGCGGTTGAGCTTGGTGCTGATCTGTACGGTCAGGTCGCAATTGCGCAGCGCCTGGGCAGTGCGCGGGCTGTCCGGGGTGGCTTGGGCGAAGTTGCCGCCCAGGCCGATAAACACCTTGGCACGTCCTTCAAGCATGGCGTGGATGGCTTCAACCACGTTGTGGCCGTTTTCACGGGGCACCTTGAACTGGAAGCGACGCTCCAGGGCGTCCAGGAAAGCCACCGGCGGGCGTTCGTTGATGCCCATCGTGCGATCACCCTGCACGTTACTGTGGCCACGCACCGGGCACAGCCCTGCGCCAGGGCGGCCAATGTTGCCGCGCAGCAGCATCAGGTTGGCGATTTCCTGAATGGTCTGCACCGAGTGCCGATGCTGGGTGATGCCCATCGCCCAGCACATGATCACGTTTTTGCCCTTGAGGTACATGCGAGCAGCGCGCTCGATATCCACCAGGGGCAGGCCCGATTGTTCCACGAGGTGATCCCACGAGGTGTCATCGAGGCTGGAGATGTAGTCGAGGATGCCTGCGGTGTGTTCATTCAAAAAAGCGTGATCGAAGACGGCCGGCTCGCCTGCGGCCTGGGCATCGCGCTCCCACTGCAACAGAAACTTGGCCATGCCGCGCAACAGTGCCATGTCGCCGCCTAACGCCGGACGCAAATAGGCCGTGTTGGTCGGGCGGTCGCCGTTAGTGAGCATTTCCAGCGGGTGTTGCGGGTGCTGAAAGCGTTCCAGTCCACGCTCTTTGAGCGGGTTGACGCACACCACCTGGGCACCGCGTTTAACCGCTTCACGCAACGGTTCAAGCATGCGCGGGTGATTGGTGCCGGGGTTTTGCCCCAGCACGAAAATCGCATCGGAGTGTTCGAAATCGTCGAACGTCACGGTGCCTTTGCCCACCCCGATGCTTTGCGCCAACGCCACGCCGCTGGCCTCGTGGCACATGTTTGAGCAATCCGGGAAGTTGTTGGTGCCAAACGAGCGCACAAACAGTTGGTACAAATACGCGGCTTCATTACTGGCCCGGCCCGAGGTGTAGAACTCCGCCTCATTGGGGCTGGCCAGGTTGAGCAGGTGCCGGGCGATCAAGGCGAACGCGGCGTCCCAGCTGATGGGGGTGTAGCGGTCGGTTTCAGGGTTGTAGCTCATGGGCTCGGTCAGGCGGCCCTGATATTCCAGCCAGTAATCGCTTTGCTCCAGCAGTGCGCTGACGCTGTGCCTGGCAAAAAAAGCAGCATCGACACGACGTTTGGTCGCTTCCCAGTTCACCGCCTTGGCGCCGTTTTCGCAGAACTTGACCAGACCACTCTCCGGCGAGTCACCCCAGGCGCAGCCCGGGCAGTCGAAGCCGCCGTTCTGGTTGGTCTTGAGCATCATGCGCAGGTTTTTCAGCGCGTTGTCGCTGGTCAACCAGGCTTGCGCCACACTGATCAGCGCGCCCCAGCCACCGGCCGGGCCTTTGTAGGGCTTGTAGCGGGGAGTCGGGGTTTTGTCGGCTTGATGGTGTGTGCTCACGGTTGATTCTCCTGCGCCGGGCTGTACACCCGTGGTGCGCTTTTTTGTGGCAGATGAATAAGGTTGAGGTTGTGGCGTCGTGCCCATTGCAGCGCCAGGCCCGTGGGCGAGGACAGGCTGATCAGGGTCTGGATACCGGCGCGCAACACTTTTTGAATCAGCTCAAGGCTGCAACGGCTGGTGACGATCGCTGCGCCGCCCGTCAGGTCGATGTGCTGGCGCACCAGCGCACCGATCAATTTATCCAGAGCGTTGTGGCGGCCAATGTCTTCACGGCCCATCAGCAACTGGCCCTGGCCGTCCATATAGACGGCAGCATGTACGGCGCCGCAGTGCTGGCCCAGCGGCTGAAAATCACTGATGCGCTGGCGCAGGCCTTCTAGCCACTGTGCCGGTGGCAACGGTGCGCCGGGCAGTACCTTGAGGTCAGGCAGGGCCTGTTCGACCGCTTCTACACCGCACAAGCCGCAGCCGCTGGTACCGGCCAGTTGTCGGCGTTGCTGTTTGAGGTTCCAGAACGCGCGGCTGGCGATCTCGACCTGTGCGTAGTGGGCTGAACCGGCACCCGTAAGCTTGAGGTCATAGATTTCGCTGGCGTCGTGAATGATGCCGCTGCCCAGGCTGAAGCCGACGATGAAGTCTTCGAGATCGGTGGGCGTGACCAGCATTACGGCCTGGCTGATGCCGTTGTAGGCAATCGCCAGGGCGACTTCTTCGGCCAGGGCCGTTTGCTCACCGCTGCTGTGATCCAGGGTGACGTAGTCATAGTTCTGGCTGGCAGCAGGCGCGGGCGTAACAGAAGCGGGCGCCGCGCACAGGGGGCGCTTGGCGTTCATAAGGCTGTACCAACGTTCAATTCAGCTCTTAGCCTAGGCGCGACACAGTGTCGCGTCTAATCGCTAGTGCTGATCTATTGATAGATAGCGTCGATCAAGAAGGGTTTTGTGATTTCTGATAAAGCGCAAAACAGGCTTCAGCCAGGGCTGAGCGCGGGGCAGCACGACGCATGATCAAGCCCAGTCGGGCCAGTGTGCGAGCGTCTGCAATGGGATGCAGGCGCAAATCATCGGTCAATGCTTGCAGCCCGCCATCTAGGGGCATGACGGCGCAGCACAGGCCGCCGTGGACGGCTTGTAACAGTTGATGAACGGCATCGGTTTGCAGCAGGGGGTGTGGCGTGAGGCCACGGCTGTGGAAGTTGTAGTCGATGGACTGGCGAAAGTGCATGCCGCTACTGAGCAGGCCCAGCGGCAATTCAATGAGCGCCTCCCAGCTCAGGGGCTGATCGCCAAAGTTGAAATACCGCTGGTCGTACAGCAGGCCCATACGGGTCTCGTCCAGGGCAAGGGAATCAAAGCGCTCCTGATCAAGGCGCTCGAGGTACGACACGCCTACGTCCAGCCGATTACTGGCCAGTTGTTCGAGGATTTGCTCAGAGCTCAACGCCGACAACTCGAATCGCAACTCGGGATGCTCCTGGTGCAGGCGCTGCAATAAAGGCAGCGGATCAAAACTCGAGAGCGGAACAACCCCCAGGCGCAAGGTGCCGATCAGGTTGCCGCGACAGGCGGCTGCTTCTGCCTGCAAACCGTCGTAGGCCGCCAGCACGGTCCGGGCCCAGGCCAGGACACGCTCACCGGGGGCGGTAAAACTTTCGAAACGCTGACCGCGATTGACCAGTTGCAGGTCGAGTTCCTGTTCAAGGCTGCGCAAGCGCATGGACAAGGTGGGCTGTGTGATATGGCAGCGGGCAGCCGCCTGGCCGAAATGCCGGGTTTCATCGAGGGCAATGAGGAATTTCAGCTGTTTGATGTCCATCGTCACTCCCGGCGCAATTGAGTGGGCGATTCTAGCGCGCTTGCTGCCGTCAATGATGGTCTACGCTCATGGGTCTGAATCTTCCAACCCTAGGAGCGTGATTTATGAGCATTTTCAGCTTTGTGAAAGAAGCCGGTGAAAAACTGATCAATCTGCTGACCCCCGGTAATGCCAATGCCGGTGAGGAGCTGAAGAAACACGTAGAGGAAGTGGGCCTGGGCAATCCAAATATCACCGCCACCGTTGACGGTGACAAAGTGACGGTCAGTGGCGAAGTGGCCACGCAGGAAGAGAAAGAAAAAATCATTCTGGCTGCCGGGAACATCGCGGGCGTGGCCAGCGTTGAGGATCAAATTACGGTCAGTGGCCCGACTGTTGTCGCTTCGCGTTTTGTGGTGGTGAAAAAGGGCGACACCCTGAGCGCGATTTCATTGCAGGTGTACGGCAACGCCAACCAGTACAACAAAATCTTCGAAGCCAACAAACCGCTGCTCAAGGATCCGAACAAGATCTACCCGGGTCAGACGCTGCGTATTCCCGAGTAAGCCCGTTACATCTTGTGGGAGCGGGCTTGCTCGTGATTGCATCACCTCGATGATTCAGATCCACCGAGTTGTTTGCATCGCGAGCAAGCCCGCTCCCACAGGGTTGATTCGTTACAGCCCTTCCAGCAGTTCGCGATAGTCGCCCAGCGCGGCAAATTCTTGTGTGTCCTTCGGGCCTTTTTTGCTGTCGGGCTGTTTGACTGCCAGCAAGTGGGCCACGCCAAAATCACGGGCACTGCGCAGAATCGGCAAGGTGTCATCGATAAACAGGCTACGGCCCGGGTCAAAGTCGATATCGGCGTGCAGTGCATCCCAGAACGCCGGGCTTTCCTTTGGAAAACCGTAATCGTGGGAGCTGATCAGGCGCTCGAAATAAGGCGCCAGTTCAATGCGCTCCAATTTCAATGACAACGAATCACGGTGCGCGTTGGTGATCATGATCACCCGTTTGCCCGCTTTTTTGATGGCCGCCAGAAAAGTATCGGCGTCGGGTCGCAAGGCAATCAGATGAGCGGTTTCAAGCTTGAGCTCGCGTACCGGGATCTTCAGCTCGCGGCTCCAGAAGTCCAGGCAATACCATTTCAACTGGCCAGCATTGCCTTCAAACAGCGGCGTCAGCTCAAGATCCGCCATTGCCCGGCTGATGCCATGCAGCTCGGCGTAGCGCTGAGGCAGGTGTTCGAGCCAGAAATGATTGTCGTAGTGCAGGTCGAGCAGCGTGCCGTCCATGTCGAGCAGCACGGTATCGATGTCGCGCCAAGGTAAAACGGTCATGCAAAACTTCTCCCACAGGTAAAAATTTCCGACACAGACAATCGGAAAAGCCGGGGTATAGTACCCCGTTCATATTGAGGAGCCGCTATGCGCCAAAAACCCACCGTACTTGCCCGTGAAATTGTTGCCAGTAGCCGATTATTTCGGGTCGAAGAGGTGCAGTTGCGCTTCTCCAATGGCGTTGAGCGCACTTACGAACGGTTGGTGGGGCGCGGCAACGGTTATGGCGCAGTGATGATTGTGGCCATGATCGACGCTGAACACGCAATTCTGGTCGAAGAATATTGCGGCGGCACTGATGAGTACGAAATTTCGCTGCCCAAGGGCCTGATCGAGCCGGGTGAAGACGTGCTGGCGGCGGCTGAGCGAGAGTTGAAGGAGGAGGCCGGTTTCGGTGCTCGCCAGCTTGAGCATTTGACCGAGCTGTCACTGTCCCCTGGCTACATGAGCCAAAAAATCCAGGTGGTGCTGGCGACTGACCTTTATGAAGCGCATCTGGAAGGCGACGAGCCCGAGCCGATGCGTGTTGATCGGGTCAATCTGCGGGAGCTGTCGAGCCTGGTGCTCAACCCGCAATTCAGTGAGGGGCGTGCCCTGGCTGCGCTGTATCTGGCGCGTGACCTTCTGACCCAGCGCGGAGTGTTCCAGCCGTGAGTGGTTTGCCCCATCCGTTGCTTGAGGGCGTCATCACCCTGGCCCATGCCGCTGGCGACGCGATCTTGCCGTTCTGGCGGGCCGGTGTTGAAGTCACCGCCAAGGCCGATGACTCCCCGGTAACCGCCGCCGATCTGGCAGCACACCATGTGCTGCTCGATGGCCTGACAGCTCTTGATCCGAGCATTCCTGTGCTGTCGGAAGAAGACGCCAATATTCCCCGGAGCATACGTGCCGGGTGGACGCGCTGGTGGTTGGTTGATCCGCTGGATGGCACCAAGGAATTTATTTCTGGCACTGAAGAATTCACGGTCAATGTTGCGCTGATCGAAGAGGGCAGAGTGGTGTTTGGCGTGGTATCCATGCCCACCAGCGGTCGTTGCTACTACGGTGGCGCGGGCTTGGGCGCATGGCGGGCGGATGGCGATGTGAGTGTGCCCATCAGCGTGCGCAACACGCCGCCTGAAGGCGAGGCGTTGACCGTGGTTGCCAGCCGCCGGCATTCCAGCCCTGAGCAGGAACGTTTACTGGCCGGGCTGAGTGAGCATCTGGGCGAGTTGCAGCTGACCAGTGTGGGCAGTTCGTTGAAATTCTGTTTGCTGGCAGAAGGCGCTGCCGATTGCTATCCGCGCCTGGCGCCGACTTCGCAATGGGATACGGCGGCGGCTCAAGGCGTGCTGGAAGGGGCCGGTGGTGTGGTGTTGCAACTGGATGGCGAGCCGTTCAGCTACCCGCCCCGTGAGTCATTGCTCAATGACTCGTTTCTGGCATTGCCTGCCAAGGCACCGTGGCGTGAAAAACTGCTGGATCTGGCACAAGGCTGAACTTCATCTGTGGGAGCGGGCTTGCTCGCGATGGCATCGACGCGGTTCAACTGAAAG
Organism: Pseudomonas sp. ML2-2023-3; assembly: GCF_037055275.1. NCBI lineage: Bacteria > Pseudomonadati > Pseudomonadota > Gammaproteobacteria > Pseudomonadales > Pseudomonadaceae > Pseudomonas > Pseudomonas sp. ML2-2023-3. The sequence continues at coordinate 491,868 of NZ_CP146343.1, read as the reverse complement.
ACCGCAGCGTCTGCATCGCGAGCAAGCCCGCTCCCACATGAATTGAATCAGCGATGCAACACGTACTGCCCGCTAAACCTCACCGCATCTTCCCCGCCCTGTGCATTGATCACCCGCGTGTCGAGGGTCAACCGTGCGCGGCCGTGGCGTTTGTACATGGCCAGGAATTTGGTCCAGGCTGCCTCACCCGGCGCATCACACAGCGCGATGGCGTCCTCGGTCACGGGCAGCGGGTAGCTGATATGACCTTCCTGAATCACGATATGCCCGTCCTCAATCCCCGCTTCGCGCAGGCTCAAATGCAGCCAGCCCCAGCCCGCCAGCACTGCGGCGCAGTACAGGCTGCCGCCAAACATGGTGCTCTTGTGGTTGATATTGGCCTCGAGCGGCAATTGCAGGCGCAGTTGCCTGCCTTGCCAGCCCAGCACTTTAAGGCCCATTTCACGGGTGAGCGGAATGTCGTGATGGAGAACTGATTCCAGATAACGACTGTCGCGGTTCATGCAGTGGCCTCTTTAATCAAGTTCATCAGTGTGCGGATGACTGGCGCTGTCGAAGTTGAGCCCGTGCTTGCGCAGTTTGTCGTGCAAGGTTTTACGGGGCACACCCAGGGCTTCGGCCAGGCTGCGCATGGAGCTGTGGGAGCGCTCCAATTCGGCGGCAATCAGGCTTTTTTCAAAGTGTTCGACTTGCTCGCTCAACCCCCCCGAAACCTCATGACCGGTTGAGTCTTTGCCTTCAGCCGAGTCGTCCAGCGCCAGCTCAAGACCAAGGGCGAAGCGCTCGGCGACGTTTTGCAGTTCTCGCACGTTGCCCGGCCAGTTATGTCGCAGTAACAACGCCCGTTGCGCCGGCTGCAGGACGTTGGGCGTCAGGTCGTGGCGCACGCTGGCCTCGCCGGCAAAGTAATCAAAGAGCATCAGGACGTCTTCACCCCGCTCACGCAACGGCGCAATACGCAGGGGCGCAACGTTCAGTCGGTAATACAAGTCGGCGCGAAAACGACCCTGATCCGCGGACTGGCGCAGGTCTTCCTTGGTGGCGGCGATTACCCTGATATCCAGCGGGATCAGTTGATTGCCGCCCAGACGCTCGACCACCCGTTCTTGCAGCATGCGCAGTAATTTGACCTGCACATCCAGGCTCATGCTTTCGATTTCATCGAGGAACAGCGTGCCGCCATTGGCAAACTCAAACTTGCCGATGCGGCGCTTTTGCGCACCGGTAAAGGCACCCGGCTCGTGGCCGAACAGCTCGCTTTCAACCACTGATTCGGCCAGGGCCCCGGCGTTGATTGCCACAAACGGGCCGTTGCGCCTGCTCGACAAGTCATGCAGCGCCCGTGCGACCACTTCTTTGCCCGAGCCGGTCTCGCCCAGAATCAACACATCGGCCTTGGTCGCCGCCAGTGCCCCGATTTGCTCGCGCAAACGCAGCATGGCGGGCGACACACCTACCAGTCGCGTGCTCAGTAGCTGGCGATCACTCAGGGCCAGGCGCAGGCTGCGGTTATCCAGGACCAGGGCCCGCAAGGCCAGGGCACGGCGCACGCTGTCGAGCAAGGCGTCGCTGGCGAAGGGTTTTTCGAGAAAGTCATAAGCCCCCGCACGCATGGCCTGAACCGCCAGCGGTACATCGCCGTGGCCAGTGATCAGCAACACGGGCAGTTCCGGGTCCTGGCCATGCAGTTGAGTGAGCAACTCAAGGCCGTCCATGCCCGGCATGCGGATATCACTGACCACGACCCCCGGCCAGTCGCGGCCTATGCGTTCGGCAAGGCCGTTTGCTTCGGCCAGCGGCACTACATTGAGACCCGCCAGGTCCAGGGTTTGAAACAAGGCCTGACGCAGGTGCGGGTCATCATCGATCAGGATGACCTGAACGCGTGGATCGATGGGCTGGCTCATGACCTGGAGTCCTCCGAGGCTTGCAAACTCACGCCCGGCGCCCCTGCGCGCAGTCGTAAGGTAATTAAGGCACCGCCTTCCTTGTGGTTGGCAAACAACAATTCGCCGCCAAACGCCCGGATCAGCGTGTCACAAATGGCCAGCCCCAGGCCCAGACCCTGAGTGCGGGTCTTGGTGGTGTAGAAGGGCTCGCCGGCGCGGCCCAACGCCTCCAGGCAAAAGCCCGGGCCGTTGTCGCGAATGTACACAGTGACGCCTTCCGGCGTCGATTGGGCACTTAGCCACAAGCGTCTGGGCGGGCCTTTTTCGGTCAGGGCATCGAGGGCGTTGGCCAGCAGGTTGCCCAGCACCTGGCGCAGGCGGGTTTCACCGGCTTCGACCCACAGCGTGGCGGCGGGCAAATCGCGGATCAGTTCGACTTCCATTGCGCGCCGCCGTTTGGCCAGCAAGGCCAGTGCATCGTCCAGAGCCGGTTGCAGGGCGACGCTTTCAGGCGCATGGCGATCACGCCGGGCGAAGGCCCGCAGGTGGGCAATGATCGAAGACATGCGCCCGGTCAGCTCATTGATCAGTTTCAGGTTGCCCCGCGCGTCCTCGATGCGCTGGTGGTCGAGCAGCACTTCCGCGTTCTCGGCATAGCTGCGGATGGCCGCCAACGGCTGGTTGAGTTCGTGGCTGATGCTGGCCGACATGGTGCCCAGCGCAGAAAGCTTGCCGGCTTGCACCAGATCGTCCTGGGCGCGCACCAGTTCCTGTTGCGCATGCTCGCGCTCCAGCACTTCTTCACGCAGAAGGCGGTTGAGCCCCTCAAGGTCGCTGGTACGCTCTGCCACACGCATTTCAAGTTCACGACGGGCCTTGGCTTCAAACGCAATGCGGTCCAGGTAATGGCGCCGCCGCTGCATCATCAAGCCAATCAGCAGCATGACCACCAGCAAGGTGGCGCCACCGATGGCCAGGACTGTGCGCACCGAGCGGTCGATCAGCGTGCGCGGGGCAAGGATATTGACACTCCAGCCTGTCTCGTCGATTTTTTGGGTTTGCACCAGCCAGGCGTTGAGGTCCAGGTTCAGCGGTTTAGGGTCGCTGGTCGGGTAGGGCAGGATGGCAAAAATGGCCTGGCGCTCTTCTGGCGACAAATCGCGGGTGGCCCTGAAGCGCCATTCCGGGCGTGAGGTGAGGATGACCACGCCGTTACTGTCGGTTGCCAGCAGTTGCTCGGGTGTACTGCCCCACAGCTGTTCGGTGTGGTCCAGGTCGACTTTGACCACCAGTACGCCGAGTTTTTTATCGCCGTCGAGTATGGGGGCCGCAAAGTAGTAACCCCGTTTGCCGGAGGTGGTGCCCAGCCCAAAAAAGCGCCCCAGCTTGCCTTCCATCGCCTCGCTGAAATACGGGCGGAACGCGAAATTGCGCCCGATAAAACTGTCGGCCTGATCCCAGTTAGAGGTGGCCAGGGTATCGCCGTGGGTGTCCAGCAAGTACATGACCACGGCACCGGTCTGGTTACTGATGTCATCCAGCAAGTGGTTGGCCTTGGCCTGAGCCTCGACATCTTCAGGGTTGGCCAGTACGGCGCGAAGGTCTGGCAGTTCGCCGAGAATCTGTGGCAGCACCTCATAGCGATGCAGCGTGCCCAGCAGGTTGGCGACGTACAGGTCGAGGGTCTGGCGATTTTGTCCGGCCAGTTCGCTGCGGTAATAGCGTTCGGCCAGGTGCTGCAGCGGCCACAACAACGGTGCGAGGCACAGCGCCAATAAGGCCAGGCTGCGCCAGCGGGGTCTGCGAGGAACTGAGGAGGAGGAGGTGATCATCGGGAGACCGCGCCGCAAGAGTACGACGCAGTATACCCAACGAACCCCGTGGGAGCGGGCTTGCTCGCGATGCAAACGCCGCGGTCTTTGAAGCAGGCCGCGGTGATGCCCTCGCGAGCAAGCCCGCTCCCACAAGGGGGGTTGGCGTTAGTGTGGCTGCCCGGCCAGGCACTCGCGCAATGCGCTCTGCCAGTCGGGCTGGGTGACGTTCCACTCGCGGGCCAGGCGACTGCAATCCAGCCGCGAGTTTTGTGGCCGTGCGGCAGGCGTCGGGTAGGCGCTGGCAGGGATGGGTTCCAGGCTCGCGCACGACTTGCCTTGGGCGCTCAGGTGTTCGGCAATGGCCTGGGTGAAGCCAAACCATGATGTTTCGCCCTGGGCCGTCAGGTGGTACGTGCCCCAGGCCCCGGCCTCGCCGGTTTGCCAGCGTTCTATCAATGCCCGCGTGCTCTGGGCAATGGTGCCAGCCCAGGTCGGCGCGCCGATCTGGTCAGCCACCACGCGCAGTTCCGGACGCTCTTGCAACAGGCGCTGCATGGTCAGCAGGAAATTCTTGCCGTGGGTCGAGTACACCCAGCTGGTGCGCAGGATCACATGCTGAGCTCCGCTCGCAGCGATGGCCAGTTCACCCGCCAGCTTGCTTTTGCCGTAGACGCCCAAGGGGTTGGTGGCATCGTCTTCGGTGTAAGGCGCAGGCTTGCGGCCATCGAACACGTAATCGGTGGAATAGTGGATCAGCGGGATGCCCAGGGCCGCCGCTTCTTCAGCAAACACACCGGGGGCAATGCCATTGATGGCGAACGCCAGCTCAGGCTCGCTTTCGGCTTGATCCACGGCAGTGTGTGCGGCGGCATTGATGATCAAGTCAGGCCTGTGGGCCCGTACCTGGCTGCGGATTTGCCCGGGTACGGCCAGATCAAGCACATCGCGTCCCAGCACAATCAGCTCGCCCAGACCGGCAAGGTGCTTTTGCAACTCAACCGCCACTTGACCGGTTTTGCCACTGATCAGGATTTTCAAAGAAGCTGCTCCATCCGTTATGCGATCAAGTCCTTGGGATCAGTGCAGCCCAGGCGCTCGCCTTGATAGCTGCCGTCTTGAACCCGGCGACACCAGTCCAGGTTATCCAGATACCACTGCACGGTTTTGCGCAGGCCGGTTTCGAAGGTTTCTTCGGGTACCCAGCCCAGCTCGCGTTCGATTTTGCTGGCATCGATCGCGTAGCGCTGGTCGTGGCCCGGACGATCCTTGACGAAGGTGATCAGGTCGGCAAATTGTGCAACACCCGCCGGGTGCACTGGCGCCAGTTCTTCGAGCAAGGCACAGATGCTGCGTACCACGTCGATATTGGTTTGCTCGTTGTGCCCGCCGATGTTGTAAGTCTCGCCAACCACGCCTTCGGTCACGACCTTCAACAAGGCACGGGCGTGGTCTTCCACGAACAGCCAGTCACGTACTTGCAGGCCATTGCCGTACACCGGCAGCGGCTTACCGGCCAGGGCGTTGAGGATCACCAGCGGGATCAGCTTTTCCGGGAAATGGAACGGGCCGTAGTTGTTTGAGCAGTTGGTCAACAACACCGGCAAGCCGTAAGTGCGGTTCCAGGCGCGGACCAGGTGGTCGGATGCCGCTTTACTGGCCGAGTACGGCGAGCTTGGCGCGTAAGGCGTGGTCTCGGTGAACAGGTCATCGACGCCATGCAGGTCGCCATACACTTCGTCGGTCGAAATATGGTGGAAGCGAAACGCGCTTTTTTCCGGTTCAGGCAGGGTCAGCCAGTAAGCACGGGCGGCTTCGAGCAGGCTGTAGGTGCCGACGATATTGGTCTGGATAAAGTCGGACGGGCCGTCGATGGAGCGGTCAACGTGGGACTCGGCCGCCAGGTGCATGATCGCCTGTGGCTCGAAGCGCGCAATGATTGCACTGACAGCGGCCTGGTCGACGATATCGGCCTGTACGAACTCGTAGCGGGTATCGGTGGCAATGCTTTGCAGCGATTCAAGATTACCGGCGTAGGTCAACTTGTCGAGATTGAGGACTTCGTGACCGGTGTTTTTGATCAGGTGACGGATCAGCGCTGAACCAATAAAACCGGCGCCGCCGGTGACTAAAATGCGCATGGAGTTGTTCCCTATTCCCTGAAGACCTTTAAACGTATGGCGTATAGCTTGTGGGGATGAGCCGGGTGGTGCAAGTGGGCGTGATCAGGAATATCAATACACAGGCATATATCCGGATTAATATCCGTATTTAAGGCATGTATGCGGTCTGATTTGATAAAAATTAATTTAATTGCAGATATTTATCGGCTATAAAGGCGCTTATCGTTGACGCGATGCAGACCTGCATCCATTGTCTTCATACATGACGCAATCAAAACCCCGACGCTTTCCAGGAGTCCAGATGACCACTTTGCACAGTTCGCCACGCGCTGACGGCTTTTACATGCCAGCCGAATGGGCTCCGCAGACCCAAACCTGGATGATCTGGCCTGAGCGTCCGGATAACTGGCGCCTGGGCGGCAAACCCGCGCAGGCTGCGCACGCTGCGGTGGCCAAGGCCATTGCGCGCTTTGAGCCGGTGACCGTCGGTGTATCGGCTGCCCAGTATGAAAATGCCCGTGCGCAACTCGATGAGCCGAATATTCGCGTGGTCGAGATGTCCAGCGACGATGCCTGGGTGCGTGACAGCGGCCCGACTTTTGTCATCAACGATCGCGGTGAAGTGCGCGGCGTGAACTGGGACTTCAACGCCTGGGGCGGGTTCGACGGCGGCTTGTACTTCCCGTGGAACCGCGATCAGCAAGTGGCCAGCAAGGTGCTGGAAATTGAACGTTGCCCGCGTTACTACACCGAAGGTTTTGTGCTTGAAGGCGGCTCGATTCACGTCGACGGCGAAGGCACGCTGATCACCACGGCCGAGTGCCTGATGAACCGCAACCGCAACCCCCATCTGTCGCGCGAAGAGATCGAAGACGTACTGCGTGCGCATCTGGCTGTGGACAAGATCATCTGGCTGGCGGACGGTCTGTTCAACGATGAAACCGACGGTCATGTGGATAACTTCTGCTGCTACGTCGCACCGGGTGAAGTGCTGCTGGCCTGGACCGACGACGAGCGCGACCCTAACTACGTGCGTTGCCACGCGGCGATGGACGTATTGGCAGCCAGCACCGACGCCAAGGGGCGTCCGTTCGTGGTGCACAAAATGCCGATTCCGGGACCGATGTATGCCACCCAGCAAGAGTGTGATGGCGTGGACAAGGTGGCGGGTAGCCAGGACCGCAACCCGTCGGAGCGTCTGGCCGGTTCTTACGTGAACTTCCTGATCGTCAACGGTGGCATCATTGCGCCGAGCTTTGACGACCCGATGGATGCGCAGGCCAAAGCGATCCTGCAAAACATCTTCCCGCAGCACGAAGTGGTGATGGTACCTGGCCGTGAATTGCTGCTGGGCGGCGGCAATATTCACTGCCTGACCCAGCAACAGCCCGCGCCGTTCAAGGCATAAGCGGCGCGGACCCTGTAGCCGCTGAGGAGCGTAGCGAGGCTGCGAAGCAGTCGTGAAATCATGCGTCTGGGCAGGTGAGATGCATTTTCACGATCGCTTCGCGACCGGACGCAGCCTTCGTTCCTCGTCAGCGGCTACAGAGGTACATTTTAAAACTTGTACGTCCCCGTCATCACCAGGCTGCGTGGTTCGCCCGGCATGATCTGCGCTGCGCTGGTGGCTGACTCATAGTAATAACGGTCAGTCAGGTTGGTCAGCGCACCGCTCACATCCCAGTCTTTTTCGCGATAGCCCGCCAACGCATCCCAGCGCCCGTAACCCGGCAATATCGTGGTGTTCATGTTGTCTGCATAACGCTGGCCTACCAGGGTCAGGCCCGTTTCGGCATACCAGCCCATTTCCGGTTTCCAGGTAATGAACAGGCTGCCATTGCGCTTGGCCACGCCGTTGATGCGCTTGCCCTCGAAACCGTTATTGTCCTTGACCACTGTTGCGTCCTGCAGGCCAATGCCGCCGCGCATGTACCAATTGCCGCCGAGTTTGCCGCTGGCCGTCAGCTCAATGCCCCGTGAACGTTGCAGGCCGGAAAGCAGGGTAATGGTCGGATCTAACGGGTCCTTGGTGCGACGGTTATAGAGCTCAAGCTCGTACACCGCCAGCGTCGTACTCAGGCGATCCCCCATCCAGTCGCTTTTCACGCCGATTTCTTTCTGCTTGGTCAGCTCCGGGCTCAGGTCATTGGTGTTGCCGGCCGCCCCCGGGGTGATGCCGATCAGGCCGCCGCCCACCGGCGAGAACGTTTTGGTCCAGGACGCGTAAAACGAGTGGTTCTCCAGCGGGGTCCAGACCACGCCCAGGCGCGGGCTGGTGCTGTGGCTTTGGCGGTCTTCAGTACGGTCGGTTTTTTTCAGGTAGTTGGTGGACTCGATATCAAAGCGGTCATAGCGCAATCCAGCCAGTACCTGCCATTGATCGTTGAAGCGAATCTGATCCTGAACATACAGGCCCTGGCTTTCGACTTCGGTATGGCTGTCGCTGAATGTGGGCATCGCTCCAGTCGTGCGCAGGTTGCGGTCCGGGTTGTACAGATCAACCGAGGGTGCACTCAGGGCTTTGTAGAGCTTCGGGTCGCGACGCTGACTGCCGATTTCCAGACCGGTCAGCAGGCGGTGCTCAAGACCAAAGGTGTCAAAGCCGCCTTCGATCTCGACGTTGTTGAATATGTTTCGAGTGCTCATGTCCTGCTGCCAGCTCTGACGATCGACCCTGTTGGTGATTGGGTTGTAGCCGGTCAGGTAGGTGTTTTCGAACTCACTGTCGAGTTTGAACACGCCAAGGGTATGACGCAGTTGCCAGTTTTCGCTCAACTCATAACTCAGGCGTGAGCGCAGGTTCTGGGTTTTGTCATCGATGTAATCGTTTTTCCCGCCGTACGACGTGTCGCGGCTGACGTCGGCAGGGCGCCCGTTGATGCTCGGGATACCGCGATCCGGGGTGCGGTTGTAGCGGCTGTATTCGTACTGCACCAGCCAGTTCAGATCCGGGGTGATTTGCCAGCTCATCGAAGGTGCGAACAGCTGACGATTGCCGCTGACGTTATCGCGAAAGCTGTTTTTGTCTTCATTGCCCATGTTCAGGCGCAGGCTGATGGTGTCGCTCGGGTCGGTGCTGAGGTCGGCGTACAGGCTGCGCAAATCCTCGCTGCCGCCTTGGGCCTGGATGCTCGACTGGCGGCCGAACTGCGGCATCTTGCTGACGCGGTTGATGATCCCGCCCTGGCTGCCGCGGCCATACAGCACGGCCGCCGGGCCTTTAAGCACTTCAATGCGCTCGATGTTGTGCAGGTCGCGCACGTATTGGCTGTCGTCGCGAATACCGTCCAGATAAAAGTCGTTGCTGGCGTCAAAACCACGGATGCGAAGGCTGTCGAAACGGGTATCGGCCGTGCTGCTGACGTTGGGAATCCCGCTCAGTGCCTCGCCCAGGCTATTGATTCCGTAATCGAGGACGTTGCTGGTTTTGACTGAATCAATGGCTTGCGGGACATAGCGCGCCGGAGTCGATGTTCGGGTGGCAGTGGTGACGTCCTTGACCCGTGGGTCATCGTCTTGCGCTTCGGTTGCGCTGATCGACAGTTCGGGAAGTACGGTGGCAGCGTTGCCAAATCCGGCGTACAGCAAAGCGCACAGCCCCAGATTCAAGGGCGTTAAACGGCGGGGGGAGAGCATGGTTGAGGAGTGTCCGGGCGGTTGAGAGGAGAGTTATATTTTTAGGGTGCGAATGGTAATGGTTCTTGTTACTTGATGTTAAGAATTAGCAATTACGCCGCCTGTAAATATGTATCTGTTTGTTTCTTGCGCCTGTGACCCGCTCCGCACCTGATTTGCCCGGTTCGCGAAACACACTAAAAGCCATGCCGGCGTTTTTCCTCTCGCCCCGCAAGGCTAGGCTGGTGCACTGAGTGATTGATTTTTCGGAGCGAACCATGACTGCCACACCCGTGCTGCATTACATCTACGACCCCTTGTGCGGTTGGTGCTATGGCGCCAAGCCGCTGATTGACGCAGCACGAGGCATTTTGCCAGTCGTTGCCCATGGCGGCGGGATGATGACCGGTGCCCAGCGCCAGCCGGTGTCCGCGCAATTGCGCGATTACGTGATGCCCCACGATTTGCGTATTGCGCAGTACACCGGGCAACCGTTTGGCGAGGCCTACTTTGAAGGGTTGTTGCGTGACACCACTGCCGTGTTCGATTCGGCGCCGCCAACCACGGCCGTGCTGGCCGCTGAGCAGTTGGCCGGTCGCGGTCTTGAGATGTTGGGACGCTTGCAAACGGCGCATTACGCAGACGGGCGGCGGATTGCCGATCAAGACGTGCTCATGGCGGTGGCTGCCGAAATGGGCCTGGAGGTCGAGGGGTTTCGCGCAGCTTATGACGCGGCGAGTGGCGAATTGACCCAAGCGCATTTCAAGGCCAGTCGCGGGTTGTTGTCCCGTGTTGGTGGCCAAGGCTTTCCGACTGTGGTTCTGGAAAAGTCCGGTCAATACCAGGTGATCGACCTGGGGCCGTATCTGGGCAAGCCAGAAGCCTTTGTTGCCTGGCTGCTTCAGCATGATGGCGTGAGCGTTGAACACCCAAACGGTCTAGTGCCAGCCTGTGGCGTGGATGGTTGTCAGTAACAATTTTTGACACTTCGATCAAAACTTCTGGATGTGAAGGCAATTAACAAATTTTTCACGAAATTGACACCTTGCCTTCACGACGGCTAGGATTCTCGCCAACGCCTGTGGCGATAAGCCATACACCAACTTTGTGAAAGGCCTGTATTGAGTTGTCATGCAGGTCTTTTTTGTTATGTGAAGCAACCACCACTCAATGTTTCAGCTTGATATCCACAGCGCGCCTCTATTCAGGAATAAGGAAAATAATATGTTGAACAAACGGATAGGTCTGCTCGCTTTGGGCGTACTCAGTGCTTCCCAGGCCATGGCTAACGATCAAGCTGATGCAAAAGGTTTTGTAGAAGACAGTCACCTCAATGTATTGGCGCGCAACGCCTACATCAGCCGTGACTACAAGAATGGCAAACAAGATAAAGCTGAGTGGGGCCAAGGCTTCCTCGGCACCTTCAGCTCGGGCTTCACCCAGGGCACCGTAGGCGTGGGTGTGGATGCTTTCGGCATCTACGCACTGCGTCTGGACGGCGGCCGTGGCAAAAGCGGCGCGGGCGGTATCGACTTCTTCAAGCAAGGCGCCAGCGGCAAAGCAGCTGACGACATCGCCAAGGCTGGCGCTGCAGTGAAAGTGCGTGTGTCCAACACGGTGCTCAAGTACGGCGACCAAATGCCTGCGCTGCCGGTGCTGATGTACGACAACTCCCGTCTGATGCCAGAAAGCTTCACCGGTACCCTGTTGACCTCCAAGGAGATCAACGGCCTGGAACTGAACGTCGGTCGTTTCACCGCAGAGTCGCGCAAGAGTGCTGAAGCGCGTGACAGCGGCGACCTGAAAAGCATCAACGTGTTTGGCGGTAGCTACAAGTTCACCGACAACCTGTCGGCGTCCCTGTACGGCTCCGAGATGGAAGACGAGCTGCGCAAGCAATACGTGGGCGTGACCTACGCGCTGCCGCTGCAAGACAAACAGTCCCTGACGTTTGACTTCAACGGCTACCGCACTCACGTCAACGATGACTACGCACGTGACGTGCTGAAAGTTGACGGCCAGGACAACAAGATCTGGAGCCTGGCGACCACCTACGGCTTTGGCGCACATACCGTGACCCTGGCTTACCAGAGCAGCACCGGCGAAATCGGCTACCCGTACGGCGGCTACCGCAACGCAGGCGGCGTGGGTGATGGCGGCAACACCATCCTGCTGGCCAACTCCTACTGGTCCGACTTCAACGCCAAGGACGAACGTTCGTGGCAGTTGGGTTATGGTTTCGACTTCGGCGCCGTTGGCATCCCGGGCCTGACCTACAACATCGCCTACGTGCGCGGCACCAACATCGACGACGGTTCCGACCGTGGCCGTGGTACCGAGCGCGAAATCTTCAACCAGGCCAAGTACGTTGTACAAAGCGGCCCGGTCAAGGACCTGAGCGTGCGTCTGCGCGGCTCGTGGTTGCGCGTGTCGAGCAACGCCAGCGACTACAACGTCGGCGGCAACGAAGTACGTGTATTTGTTGATTACCCGATCAGCATTTTCTGATGGGACCGGCCTGTCAAGCAGGCCGGACATCTGAACAAAAAAGCCCCGACTGGTTCGGGGCTTTTTTTTGCCGAGCCAGCGAAGGCCCTCCCACCGACGGGCCCAGTTCATCCGAGCCTGGCAGGGACCATTGTGGGAGCGGGCTTGCTCGCGATGCAGGCGGCGCGGTCTGTCAGGTAAACCGTATTGTCAGGGTGATGACGATTCCTGAGCGCACTCGTGTAACCAGTTCATAAGTACCTGTAATCGTTTGGGCACTGTCCTGAGCGGTGGGTGAACCAGGTAATAGTCATAGTGGCCGCACTGGCTGAAACCGCCGAAGGGCAGGACCAGCTCGCCACGATCAACCCGTTTTTGCACCAGTTGCTGGCGTCCGATGGCGATGCCTGCGTGGCTCATGGCCGCTGTCACGCTCAGGTCGGAACGGTCGAAGGTCAGGGTCCGTTTTGGCAGTGCCGACAGCAGGTTGTGTTGTTCGGCCCACAGCGTCCACTCGGCATCATAGGCCGCATGATCCCAGGCCAGGGAGTCGTGCAATGTGGTGCAGTTGCTCAGATTGTGCGGGTTTTCATTCAGGCGATGGCGTTGCGCATACTCAGGGCTGCAGACAGGCGCCATGCGTTCGCGCATCAATCGCTGGCTTGTGAGACCGGGAAATTCGCCGTTGGCGTAATACAAGGCCAAGTCAATCTTGCGCGTGCGAAAGTCGACATTGTCATTGCCTACCCGCAGGTCCAATGAGACCAGCGGGTAGCGCTCAATAAAGTCGGCCAGTCTGGGCACCAGCCAGCACTGGGCGACCGAAGGCCTGGCATAGAGCGCAATTGAACCGGCAATTTCTGCCTGTGATGACTGTTCAAGCGCCTCGGACAATTCCCCCATCGCACTTTGGAGAATTTCGAAAATTCGCTCGCCTTCGTCAGTCAGGCTGACCTGACGCGTAAGGCGCTGGAACAACTTCATGTTCAACGCGGTTTCCAGCCGACTGATGCGGTGGCTTACGGCGCTCGCGGTCAAACACAGTTCCTGCGCCGCACGGGCAAAACTCAGATGACGGGCAGCCACCAGAAAGGTGTGGAGGTTGGCGAACTGGGTGCTGTTGAGCCTGGAGCTGATACGGGGAGGCAGGTTAAGCACGGCGGGTTTCCCTCAAGCCAAAGGCTGACTTCTTACGGGATGTGGCAATACGTGCATCTTGCCACATCCGCTTTGCGCGTGAATCAGCCCAGCAGCTCACGACCCTTGGCCAGATACGCCTCCATTTCGTCAGCAGGCACCATATTGCCGCCCGTTGCCCAGACCAGATGGGTGGCGTTGCTCATGGCCTGCGTGTCCAGCCCGATGCGGGCCAGATAGCCTTGCTGGTCGGCCTGGACCCTGGCAATGCCGGGTACGCCCGCCAGCGCGGAAGGCTCAAGGCGCAGGCCTTCGCTGCGTTCCATCAGTGCCAGCAAGCTGTACATTTCTTCGTCGCTGACGGTGTAGAAACCGTCCAGCAAACGCTGCATGGCCTTGCCCACAAAACCGGAGGCCCGGCCTACTGCCAGGCCGTCAGCGGCCGTCACGTTATCTATGCCGAAATCCTGCACGCTGACTTCGTCGTGGAGCCCGGTGTGGACGCCAAGCAGCATGCAGGGTGAGTGAGTCGGTTCGGCGAAGATGCAGTGCACGGCGTCACCGAAGGCCAGCTTCAGGCCGAAAGCCACGCCGCCGGGCGCGCCACCCACGCCGCAGGGCAGGTACACAAACAGGGGATGTTGCGCATCCACGGTGATGTGCGCCGCCGCCAATTGCTGCTTCAAGCGCTCACCGGCCACCGCGTAGCCGAGGAACAGATTGACCGAGTTTTCATCGTCGACGAAATGGCAGGCAGGATCGGACTCCGCTTGCTGGCGCCCCTGGGCCACGGCCACGCTGTAATCGCTTTCGTACTCGACCACCGTTACGCCATGTGAACGCAGCTTGTCTTTCTTCCATTGCCGGGCATCGGCCGACATGTGCACGGTCACCTGGAAGCCCAGTGCGGCGCCCATGATGCCGATCGACATGCCGAGGTTGCCGGTGCTGCCCACGGCGATTTTGTACTGGCCGAAAAAGGCCCGTGCCTTGTCGCTGTGCAGCAGCGCGTAGTCGTCGTCGAGGGTCAGTAACCCACCGGCCAGGGCCAGGTCTTCGGCATGCTTGAGCACTTCATAGATCCCGCCACGGGCCTTGATCGAGCCCGAAATCGGCAGATGGCTGTCGCGCTTGAGCCACAGCGCGCCGTTCAGGGGGTGCCCATAACGCTGGGCGAGCAACGGCTGAAGTTGTGCCAGGGGCACGATGTCCGATTCGATAATGCCGGCGCTGCATTCGGTTTCAGGGAAGGCGCGGCGCAGGTACGAAGCAAATCGCGACAACCGGGCGCTGGCATCGGCGACATCGGCGCTGGTCAGCCCTGGATCGGCAATGGCCTGGGCGACAGGAGCCACGCCGGGGTTGAACCAGGTGGTCTCTTGCAGCGCGACCAGATCGCGTATCAGCGGATAGCTGGCGTACCAGCTTTCAAGTGTTCTGCCCAAAATCATGTCGGGGTCCCTTTAAACGATCAGTCTGAAAATACGGATTGAATCAAACAAAGCGCGCCAGCAGCAGGGTCAGGCCCAATGCGACCGACGACGCCAGTACCGTGGCGGTGGTGAAGGTTTTCAGGGCGTCGGTCAGCGAGACGCCCAGGTACTCCTTGACCACCCAGAAGGCCGAGTCGGTGACATGGGTCCAACCCATTGCCCCGGCACCGATGGCGATACAAATAATCTCCTTGCTCACGGTCGGATGCGCGCCGAGCATGGGCAGCACCATGCCTGCGGCACTGATCATGGCCACTGTTGCCGAACCGACGGCGAAGTGCATCAAGCCGGCCACCAGCCACGCCAGAACAATGGGGTTCATATTCAATTGGGTCAACGAGGCGGACAACGCGTTACCCACGCCGCTGTCGATCAGGATGCCATTGAATGCGCCTCCGGCGCCGATGATCAGCAGGATACTGGCCAGCGGCGGAAAACTTTTTTGCGTGTAGTTGAGCAGGTCGGACATGGACAAGCCGCGACGCAGGCCCAGCGCCCAATAGGCAAACACCACGGCAATGGACAGTGCGATCAGGGGTGTACCCAGAAACGAAATCACGCTGAATGCCGTGGAATCATGTGGCAGACCGGCAGCGAAACTTTTGCCGACCATCAGCAGCAACGGCAGGGCAATGGTCAGCAGAGTGACGCCAAGGCCCGGTAAGTCACGGGTTTTGCTGTCATCACAATGTTCGTTCAAAAAGGCTTCTTGAGTGGCTGGCGCTTCGGGTTTGCACACCAGCTTGACCCACAGCGGCCCGGCAATGATCGCAGTCGGCAGCGCGACGATCAGACCGTACATGATCACTTTGCCCACATCGGCGCCCAGCATCCCGGTAATCGCCATTGCGGCGGGGTGGGGCGGCAACATGCAATGAACGGCCATCAGCGACACGGCCAGCGGTACGCCCAGGTACAGAAGATTGATTCTGGTTTCTTTGGCGACCACATAGATAAGCGGAATCAGCAGGACGAAACCCACCTCGAAAAACACCGGGATGCCGGCTATGAATCCGACCAGCATCATGGCCCACGAGGCGCGCTCTTTACCCAGGGCCCTCAACAGTGCCTGTGCGATGCGCTCCGCGCCGCCGGACTCTTCCAGCATCTTGCCCAGAATCCCGCCCAGGCCAATGATCGTTGCCAGAAACCCGAGGGTTCCACCAACACCCGCTTCATACGACGAAGCAATTTTTGCCAGTGGCATGCCTGAACCGATCCCCACCACAAAGCTCGCAGCGGTCAGGGCTAGAAAAGCATGGACGCGGACTTTGACGATGAGAAAAACGATCAGGGCGATGGCGCAAAACAACACCAGCAATAGAGTGGGACCGCTGTGCATGGGAGATCTCCGGGAAGCGCTTTTATTGTTGAAATAAGTGATCGGAGTCACTTTGCTTCCGGCAATTAGAAGGCACCGCTCGAAGGGCTGACAAAGGATGGTTTTTCACGGGACAGGTGATGTGGGGTCATCTGTTCGAGAGCAATGGTGGGAGCGAGCCTGCTCGCTCCCACAGCCGGATCTGGGCGTCAGAAATCCCAGCGAGTGGTCAGCATGAAGTTGCGTGGCTCGCCATAAATCGCCGAGTTATAGAACCCGATGTTGGTGTAGTAGTACTTGTCGAAAACGTTATTGACGTTGAGCGTGGTCGACAGGTTTTCAGTGAATTGATAACGGGTCATCAGATCCACAATCCAGTAGGGCTTTTGCGAGAAGTCTTCGTACCTGTCCTTGGGGCTGTTGTACATCTCTTGCCAGGCGGTGCTCTGCCAGCGTGCGCCACCGCCCACGGAGACCTTGTTCAGGTCGCCCTTGAGTTTGTAGATGGTGTAGAAACTGAGCTGGTCTTCGGGTTCAAAGGTCGAAATCTTTTTGCCCGTGTCATCGCGCACCACCTTGTGGGTGTATCCGCCCTGCAGGCTCCAGCCAGGGCTCAGCTCACCGGATATTTCCAGCTCGTAGCCCTTGGTTTTTGCCGAGGTGCCCTTGAAAGCGTAGTTGGGCGGGGTGGGCGACAAATTATTCCAGGCATCATCGGGGATGGGGCGATTGCTTTCCTTGACTTCAAAGTACGCCAGGCTGGCGTTCAGGCGGCCATCGAAAAACTCGCTCTTGAGGCCGATTTCATAGTTTTCACCCTCGTCCGGATCAAGCATCTTGCTGTTGCGATCCAGATTGTAGAACTCCTGGGGCATGAATACATCGGTGTAGCTGGCGTACGCCGTCAAGTAGTCTGTCAGGTCATAGGTGACACCCGCGTAGGGGATCAGGCGCCCCGACTCGCGGTAAGTGTTGGTGGTGCCGGTGAGGGTGTAGTTGACCACTCGACCGCCCAGAAAGACTTTCAAGTCATCGGTGACATTCAGGCGTGTGGTGGCGTACATGCCTGTCTGGCGCACGGTGTCGTCGCTGATTTGGGACGCGCTGCCCCAGTCAGGTTTGGCCAGGTGCCCGTCCCAGTTAAAGTAATCGACGAGGTTGGGTGTGGAGAACGTGACGTCCCAGTAGCCTTTGCCTTTCCAGTTCGCGGTACTGATCGAGCCACCCAGCACCAGTTCATGCTCTCGGCCCAGAAAATCGTAGGGACCACTGACATAGATGTCAGCCGCGTCGCTGACGGTTTCGCCCTTGTAGCGCTGTGCGTTGATTTTGGCGGTGCCATCAGCGGCAGGCTGGTTGAACTGGATGGCCCCTAGCTGGGCATCGTAGCCATTGATCTTGTGGTCCAGTTGCAGCTTGCCCACCCAGCCACTGCCAAGATCCTGTTCCAGGGTCGCGAAGACGGTGCGGGTGTATTGCTGCCAACTGCTCCAGTCGGTGGCGTTGCTGAACGAGCGTTTGGCGCTGTTGATCTCGCCCGCGTAGTTGTAGAGCGGAAAACTCCCCGACCAGGTAGAGCCCTGGGGTTTGTTGTCCTGATAGTCGGCACCCACGGTCAGCAATGTGTCGGGTGTCACGTCGACTTCGAGGATGCCGTAGAACACCGAACTCTGGTTCGAGTAGCGGTCGATATACGACTGCCGGTCCTGATAGGCCGCGACTGCGCGACCTCGCACATTTCCGGTTTCGGTCAATGGGCCGCTGAGGTCCACTTCCGTGCGGTAGTTGTCCCAGGAACCTGCGCCTGCGGTGATATGGCCGTGAAAATCGCTGGTGGGTTTTTTGCGCACCAGGTTGATGGTGCCCCCCAGCGACCCCGCACCGCTGAGCAGGCCGGAGGCGCCCTTCAGCACCTCGATGCGGTCATAGATCGCCATGTCACTCAGGGTGTTGCCCGCCGAGTAGGCAACGTTGCGCACGGCGGAGGGAATGCCGTCGTACTGGAAGTTGTTGATCGAAAAACCGCGGGAGTAGTAGTTGGTCCGGTCAGTGTCATAGGCGGATACGGTGATGCCGGGTGTATGGCGCATCACGTCGTCGACATTGTCGAGTGCGAAGTCATCCATGTGCTGACGGGTGATCACGCTGATCGATTGCGGCGTTTCCCGGGGTGTCAGTACCAGGCGGGTGGCCGTTGCAATAGCCCCAGGCGTGTAGGAACCGGTACCTTCGGTCACTGTGCCCAACTGGTTGGTGATGACTTGAGTGGCTCCCAACTCCAGCGCCGAGTCAGTGGCGTGAGCGACCAGAACATAGCCTCCGTTGCTCTGGCGCTGCGCTTGCAGCCCGCTGTTGGCGAGCAGGCGGTCCAGACCTTCCTCGACGCTGTATGAACCCTCAAGCCCGCCGGTGTTGAGGTGTCGGGCCTGTTCAGTGTCGAACGAAATAGTGACCCCTGCCTGTACGCCAAATTGGGTCAGTGCATTGCCCAGGGGGCCGGGGGCAATCTGATAAACCGTCTGGCTTTGCGCGAAGGCCTGAGTGGGCATAAGTGCCAGACCGGACAGGCTGGCAAGGGACGCACCCAGCACTGCCAGGCGAACAGCGCGCCTTATATTAGGGGTGGCATGGAGGGGGAGCGGGGGCATTCGGTGATCCTTGCGTTGTCATGGCAGAATTTCGCTGTAGTCGCGACTTATGTCATTGACGGATGAGAATCGAAATCAGCAAGGTTAAAGTTCAAAACAATAGGGCCTGAGCTTATGCCGGTTCGACACTGGCCCAGTAGCGAGTCAGGAAACGCACTTTCACCGGCAGGGTTTTACCCAGGTTCTCCAGTATCGTTTCGGTGTCATCGATACGAAACGCCCCCGAGATACGCAGGCCCTGAACGGACGAAGCGCAGCGCAGTACGCCCGGGCGATAACGTCCCAGCGCCTCGATAAAGTCGCCCAGGCGCCAGTCGTCCACGCTCAACATGCCCTTGACCCAGGCCGTTGAGGCAGAAGGCAAATCCTCGATTGCATCGACTTCATCACGATCGAAAGTGACTTGTTGCCCGGCCTCGAGGCGCACGGGCTGATCGCTGTGCCCGTGCGGACGAATCTCCACTGCCGATTGCTCTACGCCGACCCGCGTCTGTTCGGGCAACTGGCGAACACTGAACCGGGTGCCGAGGGCGCGCACGCTACCGTCCTGAGTGTGGACGATAAATGGACGCTGGTCAGGGTCCTTGGCGGTCTGCACCAGAATTTCGCCGCGATGCAGGCGGATCAGCCGTTGTGTTGAATCGAAGTGGATATCCAGTGCGGTGTCGACGTTCAGTTCCACTTGCGAACCATCGTCCAGGCGCAGTGAGCGTCGTTCGCGGATGTGGGTGCGGTGCTCGGCAAGCATCGAGCGATATGGCACGTGCTCCGCCGCCAGCCATGAACTGCTGCCTGCGGCCAACAACAGGCCCACTATTTTCAGCACATCGCGGCGTTGAGCTTTCGCGGCATCGAGACTGGTAAGGGCGGCTTCCTGGGGCATCATTGCCCATTGGCGCTGGAACCTTTCGAGCCGCGCCCAGGCCGCTTCATGTTGCGGGCTGGAGGTCAGCCAGGCTTGCCAGGCACGGGTGCGGGTCTCGTCGGCAGTACCGTCATTGAGCTGCACGTACCAGGTGGCAGCAGCCTCGAGCGCCTTGAGGTCCGGGGAAGGGGGCATCAACTGTCGACCAGCAACAGGCAGCGGGTCATGGCGCGAATCAAATGGTTTTTCACCGTTGTAACCGACACCATGAAGCGCTCGGCGGCGGCAACATAACTCAAGCCTTCGAGCTGCACGGCGAGGAAAATTTCCCGTGTTCTGGGGCCCAGTTCATCGAGCAGGCTGTCGATAGAAATCAGCGTTTCGATAATCGACAGGCGTACCTCGGGCGAAATATCCACAGGTTCGGGCTTGAGTGCCAGCGCCTGCAGATAGGCTTGCTCAATGGTGCGGCGACGAACCTTGTCGATCAACAGCGAGCGGGCGATCGCACTCAGATAACCACGCGGCTCACGAATGGGAATGTCATGACGTGCCGTCATGACCCGCAGGAACGTGTCCTGGGCCAGGTCGCAGGCATCCGCCGTATTGCCCAGACGCACGCGCAACCAGCCCTTTAGCCAACTGTTGTGATCGCTGTACAACCGATGAAGCACTGAAGGGTCGAGCGCCGACATAATGAGGCAACCAAAATGTAATTGGTAATCGATCGCATTATTGTGATGGCAGAGTGTTTATGCAAGGGGGTTTTCGGACCTGAAGGCAATCGAGCACAGCGGTAACGCCGATTACCCGGTAATCACCGAGGCCAAGCGAGTGATCATTGATTCGCAGTGTGCTGGCCCGTTGCAATCCTGCCCGAGTGCCCAAAGTTCATCCGCCGTTTCCGGCAAGCATAAGCTGTTGCAATACCTGATGTTGGTTATGGTCTCCCCCAAAACAGTGTAAAACTATGGCGTAGCTTATGAGTTCTGGAAGTCAGTGTAGGAAGTCCTTCTACCGGGTCACTGATTTATTCATGGATATGAGTAACCAGGGGCTTCCTGGTTTGTAAACGAGCCTGAGGGCGTAGCCGCAATCAATGAAAAAAAAACTTCTGATTTATGGGTCTACAGAGTTTGGGTCCGTTGTGCGTGAGCTGGTGCGGCACTGCGGCGCGGATTTCGGCGGGTTTGTCGATGACTGGCATGTCGGAGCGGGTATTCTCGGCACGCTGGCAGACGTTATTCAAAAATGCCGACCTGAAGAGTATGACTTTGCCCTTGCCATCGGTTACAAGCATCTTGAAGCGAGGCAGCGTAAATACCATGAGTTGTTGGCTCACGGCTACAGCCTACCGCCGCTCATTCACCCTCAGGCTTATGTAAGCGACAGTACAACGATTGGAAGTGGTGCCATGATCATGGCACGTGCAGTTCTCGACATAAGGACGCATATAGGGGACTTGGCTGTCGTATGGCCTGGGGCCGTGATCAATCATGACTGCACTGTAGACGGGAACACATTTATTTCTCCAAACGCCACTCTATGTGGTCATTCCCGTATTGGATCAGATACTTTCATCGGAGCTGGCGCTGTGGTGGTCGACCATACAACTGTGCCAAGTGGTTCTTTCATCAAGGCGGGATCGGTATTCGTCCTGAAGACGACCCGTAGCTAAATATCAGACGCACCAAATTAATCACATACATTATCTCCGGGCAGCCAGGCATTTTTCTATGAGTGACGTTGCAAATACAAAAATTTTACTTCTGATGCCCATGGTGCTGATCGGTGCGCTGCTAAGCGGAGTATTTCTTCCGGTTTACTCGGATGAGATCATGAACAAGTTCAGCATGGCCCGTTTTTTCTTGGAAAACGGGCAGATGCTCTCGTTTTTCCCACAATGCGCCACAACTGTCGGACACGGTGTAGCTTGGGTCTTTTATCCGGCAGCGATACTTATTTCTTCAGTGTATGCCTACTTAGAGCCATTAGGCGTACGAGTGAGTGGTGTTGTGCTTGCACTGATGTGGTTTGCACTTTTGGCTTACTGGTGTCGTCGGCAGTCACTAGAGCGATGGGTTGGGAGCTTCACCTTGCTGGCTTCCTTCGCAGCCCTTGGAGTCATGCCGTATCTCTGGGTGATGTCTCGTCCCGAGCAATTTATGTTATTGCCGATTTTACTTTTTTGCATATTGGCGCTGTATCCCCTCAGGCCGAGCAGTAAAGGGCAACAATTGGTCATCATGGCCGTGCTGGCCCTATTGATGTCAGTATTTTTCTATGCGCACCCCAAGAGCTTATTCTTTACTCCGTTCTTTCTTGCGGCCACTTGGATCGCAACTCGAAACTTCAAACTGATAATTCGTGCTGGCCTACTTCTCTATGTAATTGCGTTGAGTGCGCAGGTGTTGCTTGATGCCAGCCTCTTAGGGCAGTGCCAGGATGCCCCAGCTGTTCAGTCGATACTTTCTGCCAACAGCCTGATGCCTGGAACGCTGTTGAGCGATCCTCTAGAGTTCTTTGGAACTGCTTGGGAAAATATACGCAAGTTTCCCCGTCGCATGCTTCTTCACTTGACCTTCAATCCGACATTTCAATCGGGGTGGCTACCACCCTTGACAGAAAGTTCAGGGCTGTTGTTCTGGTTGAACCCGCTCATTCGTTTCACACTGCTGAGTCTGGTGGTGTGCAGCCACTTGCTGGCGATAGGACTGGCTGTGGTATTCCTGGTGCGTCGACGGATTTCGGTGCCCCTCTTTCTGGCGGCCTTGCTGGCTGCGGGCGATCTAATAAATATCACCCTGTATAAGCTTCAGAATTTCTATTCCGGCATCCAATATATTCCGCTGTCTATTGTTATTGTTGCCTTGCTCTTCCATTGTTTTCCTGCTGTCAGGTCACGACTGTCAGGCACCGTAACGGGACGCCTGACTCTGTTGTCTGCAGTTGGCCTTTCGCTGGTTTCATTGTTCACACTGTTCTATTTGATAACGCCGAATCTTCTACGCAATGCCGATTATGCAAGCGCCAGTATTCCTGGTCAGCCGTTGTCCATACCGGTACTTGGCGTGCAAGCACACCTGGATTCGATCAGGGAGCTGGGTCAGTCTTGCCATATTCCGACGGATCTAGCTGAGCATGTAGTGGTGGATCACATGACTTACTTTGCCTACCTGAAAGATCGCAGTCCTGTGCATGTTCTGTACATTTCGAAGTTTGGTTACGGCGGTGACCTGCTCAATGGCAAGTTATTGCCGTTTCTCAAAGAAAGAAATAGTCCGGGTCTGATCACCCGCTGTGAGTGGGTACCTGATGAGTTTCGAGATACCCAGCGTCAGAATGACCGTGGTTATTGCTGCGTCGATTTTGGTGCCAGGTAGGGCCAGGCCCCTGCAGCGCAGGGGCACTTAGTGGGCGCTTTACTTAGATGAATTGCAAAGCGCTGCCACTAGCACAGTAATAACGCGATTTTGCTGTTCGGTCGTTAACCCGATCCACAATGGTAATCGGATAAGCCGTTCCGATTGCCGGTCGGTCACGGCCATTGCGCCATGAACCCTGCCATAGCGTTTGCCAGCTGGCGACGAATGCAGTGGTACATAGTGAAACACGGAGTGAACGCCCGCATTTTTTAGTGCGTCGAGTACCGCCTGGCGATCAATCTGCGAGTCCAGCAGTACATAGTACATGTGCGCATTGTGGGTGCATTCAGCGGGTATGACTGGACGCCTGAGCAAACCCTTATGTTCCAAAGGAGCCAGGGCATCATGATAATGGTGCCAACAGGCCAGGCGCTGTTCAGTGATGTTTTTGGCTTCCTCCAGTTGGGCCCAGAGGAATGCCGCGATCAATTCGCCAGGCAGGAATGATGAGCCGACCTCTTGCCAGGTGTACTTGTCCACTTCACCTCGAAAAAAGCTGCTGCGATCTGTGCCTTTTTCGCGAATGATCTCAGCACGCCGGGCCAAATCCGGGTTGTTGACCAGCAGAGCGCCGCCTTCGCCCGATATGACATTTTTGGTTTCGTGGAAGCTCAATGCACCAAGGCTGCCAAGGCTGCCCAAAGGCCGGCCTTTGTAGCAGGCCATGATGCCTTGTGCGGCATCCTCGACAATGTGCAAACCATATCGTTGAGCAATCGCCAGAATGCTGTCCATCTCGCAGGCCACACCTGCATAGTGCACGGGAACAATCACTCGGGTGCGCGGGGTGATTGCTGCCTCGATCAACCGCTCGTCGAGATTCAGCGTGTCTTCACGAATATCAACAAACACCGGTACGCCGCCACGCAGCACAAACGCGTTGGCAGTGGATACGAAGGTATAGGACGGCATGATGATCTCATCGCCGGGTTGAATATCCAGGAGAAGGGCAGCCATTTCCAGTGCCGCAGTGCAAGAGTGAGTCAGCAGTGCCTTGTTGCAACTGGTGGTGTTTTCCAGCCACTGGTGACAGCGTTTGGTGAACGGGCCATCTCCTGCCAGCATATTCCCAAACTTGGCTTCGGCGATGTAATACAGCTCCTTGCCGGTCATGTGAGGTCGATTAAATTGGATTTTTCCGCTATCCATCGCAGTGTTCCAAGAAGACGATCAGGGTTTGGTGGCGATAAGCAACAGCGAGCCACCGACGGGAAAGCGCACACCTGCCTTGAGCAACAGGAGTTCGGTTTTCATGAATATTTCTAGGGACTTATTGAGCCAGCGAGGAATGTTGAATTCGCTCATGGGGTCATGCTGACTGCTCGCACGCTTACGGGAAAGCCACATCAAGGGCACCAGAAGGCTTACGAATGAACTGACATAGCTGACTTGCAGGCCGGATTGCTGAACCTTGTTCACCAGTTCTTCTCGGCTATAGCGGCGCACATGGCACGCATACTCGTCCACTTGCGACCAAAGCCAACGGTGTTGCGGCACGGTCAGGACGAGCGATCCCCCAGGGCGAATTGCTCGGGCAAGATTGCGCAATACTGTTTCGTCCTGTTCTATATGCTCTATGACGTCGAATGCAGCAACTACATCATATCTATCGATTTCATCCATCGTGGTCGCGTCGAGCTGCCTAAGCTGTGCAGTAGGGACTCGCTTGCGGGCGTACTCCAGACCTTCTTCAAAGTATTCCGAACCGTGCAGTTCGATTTGCGGCCAGGTACGGCGGATACCTTCGAGCACATATCCAGTGCCGCAACCGACCTCTAACAAGTTGTTGAAGGGTTTTACCTTCTTGGCCAAAGCCCATAGGACTACCATGTTGCGCACTCTGAACCACCAATGGCCAGATTCCGCCTGCGCAAGTTGCCCATAGGATGATGACGGGAATGGCGAGCGGTTGGGTGATGTCATGGCGTTGCCTTGAATACGAAGAATTTTAGGGCCAGGAAAAGATAGCCAGCAACTACAAAGATTGCTAGGGCCTGAACCCACTGGTGAGCATAACCAAAGTGATCCACTAACACGGCGAGCAGACAGAAGTTGATGGCATATCCGACCGCATGAGCCAGGACGAATCGTATACCTGACCCCAAGGTCCCTCCCTGGTATGAAAAAGTCAAACGTTGGTTGCCAACGAAACTAATGAGCGCGCCAGTTATATAGAGCGCGGTCATGGTCAGCTTCGGCGTGCTCCCCAGTGCTATCAAAAACAGATAAAGAACATAGCCCAAGCCATTGCTGAGCAAGCCAACCAAGGCATATTTGAGTAGTTGTGCTGCAGGAATCCGTTTTTTCAGTCGAGCTGTCAGGCCGATCATTCTGTTGCTCGATCCAGTACCTGGCGTACCTTTTGCCAGAAGTGCATGCCTTTATGAGCGGCCATAGATGTTCCTGATGATGGTATAGGGGCGACGTTTGCTTTCAGAGAATACCTTGGAAAGGTAAATTCCAATGATTCCCATGCAGGAAAGTATCAGGCCGCCAAGCAACCAGATCGAGACCATTACCGAAGTCCAGCCCGGCATGGTGTATGAGAAAAATAGCCAAATGATCAGTAGATATGCGGAATAGCAGCAGGCAAACGAGAAAATGATCAGACCGATATAAAAAATGGCGACCAGCGGCAGGACGCTGAAAGAGGTAACGGAGTTCACCACCAGCGACAACTTGCGCCTGAAGGTGTAGGTCGATTTGCTTGTGCTGAGCTTTTGGATTGGGACGGCCTTTTGTGTAAAGCCGGTAATATGAAATAACCCGGCCATGAAAACCTCTCGCTCTTCATGGCCCAGCAGTGCATCGATGTAACGTCGACTCATCAAGCGTGCGGTGACCACATTGGCGGGGAGTGACAAGCCAGAGAGTTGGTTGATCAACGTCCAAAAGAGGTTGCCGCTCAAGCGCTCGAACACACTTCCTTTGCGTTGCTCTTGAACACCATAGACTACGTCACAGCCCTCGCCGCGCATGTGCTCTGAAAAAGTCAGCAGGCATTCTGGTGGCTCCTCCAGATCGCTGTCGATCAAGAACACCTCGTCGCCCCTGGCGTGCGCAAGACCAGTCATCATGGCTTTGTGATGGCCGAAGTTTCTTGACAGGTCTACCAGCACCACATGTGGGTCAGTTTCCGTCAGGCGAATGGCACGCCCCAGGCTGTCATCAGGTGAGCCGTCATTGACCAGGACGATTTCATAGTCATCGCCTACAAGTGCTTCTGCGGCGCGACAGCAGCGTGCGTGGAACTCCAGGAGGTGTTCAGCAGATTGATACAGGGTGGCAACAATGGACAGTCTCATAAATTGGCAAACTTCATATAAATTTGAGATTTCGGGCCGCAATTGAAGAGCAGATCAAGAATGCTGACGCCATGGACGAACGAGCCCCACAGTTGTGGATATTCACGATAGTCACTGTAGTCGAACCAGTGCAGGTCAATGCCTTGCGCTTGCAGCAATTCGGGCTGCAAATAATCTTTGGCCGATGGCCCGGAGATATATGCGTTGGCGCCCGCCTGTAGACACAAGTCCACAAGACGCTCGGTTTTACCCTCTCCAAGTTCGTAATCCCAGGAGCAGGATATTCGCGTATGAATCCCCAGATAGTCGCAGATAGCTTTGATAAGATTTTTGTTCAGCTGGGTCAGATGACTGTATGACGCATCTAAGTACAGAGGGCGCAGCCAGCTAGCGATAGCATCAAAATGAGCTGCCCGCCTGTAGTTGCTTTCCAGCGTTTTCCAGTGCTTGATTTGCCAGCCATCGACAAGTTGCACATCGCGGATACGGCGATGAATGTCCTTGCCTACTGGCACGGTTAGCCACTGTACACCCTGTGGCGTCTTGATTTGGTTACGGTTGCGCCAGTCATTTTTAGTGAACTGCATATCATCGTAAAGTATGAATTCATCCACTGCCGCGATGAGGTCGAAATAGCCCTTCCAAGGGACATAATTGGACTGCAGAATGGCAATTTTCTTCACGTCGTAATCCATATGTGAGTAAGCCGGTTTTTTGGAAACAGTTCCGTTGACTGTCTATTTTTAGGCTTTCCACATGTTAACAGCAGTAAGTAAAACGGTTCATTATTGATGACCGGAAACGGCTATTTAGGTTGAGTATGAAGAACACTCGATGGAATGCTTCCGACACCATAGGCATCTCCAGCCTATGCTTACTTGCGGTACTTTAATACCAAAAACAGTGTGAGTGCAGTCAGCCAAAACAAGGTGTTGAATCTTGAGCGCTTGCTTGCCAGCGCCAGTAACCGAGACTTTCAAGATCGTCCCACCGGTCCACCCACTCGCCAGCACAAGCAATGATGAAAGCACCCAAGCAGCCAATATAGGGCTTAAATCCTCGGGTGATGGTGATCAGCGTCACTTGATAGCACGGTTGTGGAAAAGATAGCGAGCTTGATGCTTTGTGCTGTTGAGGCGTCCACATCAGTTCTTTCTCATTGCTCCAGTGTCAAACGCCCGTGTCATCCGAGTAACGTTCTCCCAAATCTGGTTGGTGAACTCATGCGCGATTTTGGTCAGTAGAGACCGTCGCCGTCGGAAAGCTTGTAGGCGTGGTCGGTGGGCTTGGCTGAATGGCAAGCCGAATCGGAGAGAGGGGCGGTGGTGCGCGCCATATATGGGTATCGAATGATCTTTAGCCTTAAACGGCTGGTACCCATAAAATTCTGGCGGAGCTCGGTGGAGCGCCAAAACGAAAAAACCCGCCTTAAGGCGGGTTTTTCGGGAGCTTCAAAGACTGTAGAAGCTGTCTCTGAAGCTTTGTATGGTGCCGGCACCAAGAGTCGAACTCGGGACCTACTGATTACAAGTCAGTTGCTCTACCAACTGAGCTATACCGGCGTTATGGGCGACGAGTATACCCGGATGTTTGAGCTTGTAAACCCCTGATAACAGACTATTTTCACGATTCGCGCCGAGGCTCGCTGAAGTACTGGCGCAAGTGCTCGACCGTGACCCGAACTTTCGCTGAATTGGCCAGCGGTGCAGCGTAAACGGCCCAGATATTTGCCTGTTGGCTGTAGTCCTGAAGAATGTGCACCAATTTGCCGTTTTCGAGGCTTTTGCGCACGTCCCACTGCGAGCGCAGCAAGATCCCACGGCCGTCTATCCCCCATTGATGCACCACTTCGCCGTGGTTGGCCGATAGGGCGCCGGTCACTTTCACGCTTTCTTCGCCCTCCGGTCCCTGCAAGCGCCAGAGCCCGAACGGATGGTCGCGCTCTTTGATGACCAGGCATTCATGGCCTGACAGTTCTGCCAACGTGCGGGGTTCGCCGTGGCGTTGCAGGTATTCAGGGCTGGCGCAGAGCACGCGGGCGTTGTTGGCCAGCAGTTTGGCAATCAGGTTGGGCGCAATGTGGTCGCCGATTCGGATGTCCAGGTCGTAGCCTTCTTCAATCAAATCCACCAGACGGTCAAACATATCGAAGCGGATATCCAGCGCCGGGTAGCGTTGCGACAGTGCTGAAAGCGCGGGACCAACATGGCGTCGACCCAGCCCGAAACTGCTGACGATATGTAACTGTCCCCGAGGTTCCTGATGCAGTGCCGAGACTTCGTCGCTCATTTGCTCAACGGCATCAAAAATATGCAAAGCCCAGTGATAGACACGTTCCCCATCATCGGTGACGGCCACGCGACGGGTGGTGCGATGCAACAGGCGCACGCCAATACTGTGCTCCAGCAGTTGTATGCGTTTGCTCACATAGGCCGGTGAAACCCCTAACTCGCTGGCGGCGGCGGCAAAGCTGGAGCGCCGC
Organism: Pseudomonas sp. ML2-2023-3; assembly: GCF_037055275.1. Taxonomy (NCBI): domain Bacteria; kingdom Pseudomonadati; phylum Pseudomonadota; class Gammaproteobacteria; order Pseudomonadales; family Pseudomonadaceae; genus Pseudomonas; species Pseudomonas sp. ML2-2023-3. The sequence goes on along the minus strand of NZ_CP146343.1, from coordinate 463,267 downwards.
GCCACGACCACGAATACCCGCAGGTCGTCGAGATTCGGCAGATTGTTCACGAATCGTGTCTTATCCATCAACGTTTCACCTGATTATCTTTGCAGGCTCGCTTTATATCATGGGCCCACTTCTCCTCATCAAGAGTCAGCCCCATGAGCAAGACATTCAGAATTGCGGCCATCGCCGGTGACGGCATTGGTAACGAAGTACTGCCCGAAGGCCTGCGCGTTGTGGAGGCCGCCGCCAAAAAGTGGGACCTGAACCTGTCGATTGAAACCTTTGAGTGGGCCAGTTGCGATTATTACGAGCGTCATGGACAGATGATGCCGGACAACTGGTTCGAGCAGCTCAAGGGCTTCGACGCCATCTTCTTTGGCGCCGTGGGCTGGCCGGACAAAGTGCCTGATCACATCTCGCTGTGGGGCTCGCTGCTCAAATTTCGCCGTGAGTTTGATCAATACGTGAACATTCGCCCGGTGCGGTTGTTCCCCGGCGTGGCATGCCCGCTGGCAGGGCGTGAGCCGGGTGATATCGATTTTGTAGTGATTCGCGAAAACACCGAAGGCGAATACTCCTCGGTGGGCGGGCGGATGTTTGAAGGCACTGAAAACGAATTGGTCCTGCAAGAATCCGTGTTTACCCGACGCGGCGTAGACCGGATTCTTAAATACGCCTTCGAAGTGGCCAAGGAGCGTCCACGCAAGCACGTGACCTCGGCCACCAAATCCAACGGTATTTCCATCAGCATGCCGTACTGGGACGAGCGCACTGAAGCGATGGCTGCACACTATCCACAAGTCAGCTGGGACAAGCAGCACATCGACATTCTGTGCGCCCGTTTCGTACTGCAACCCGACCGGTTTGATGTGGTGGTGGCGTCTAACCTGTTCGGCGACATCCTGTCGGACCTGGGGCCGGCCTGCGCGGGCACTATCGGTATTGCGCCTTCGGCCAACCTCAACCCGGAGCGTAACTTTCCTTCACTGTTCGAGCCGGTTCACGGTTCTGCGCCGGATATTTCCGGTCAAAACATCGCGAACCCGATCGCCATGGTCTGGTCGGGCGCACTGATGCTGGAGTTTTTGGGGAAGGGTGATGACCGTTATCAGGCTGCCCATGACGCTATTTTGCGCGCCATTGAGGATGTGATTGCCAGTGGTCCGAAGACGCCGGATCTGGGCGGCACGGCCTCGACTCAGGACGTCGGAAAAGCCATTGCCGCAGCCCTGGGCAACTGATCAGCCTGATTGCATGGCTCAAGACTTGTGGGGCCGTGATATGCCCCAAAAAATCGGTTACAGGCTGAATCCCAGCTCAAACAACGTGCCGCTGGCATCGCTCACCACCCGCACCTGGCCGCCATGCAACTGCATGATCGAATGCACTATCGCCAGGCCCAGGCCGCCAGAGTCACCCGGTTGTGCCCGTGACGGGTCTGCCCGGTAAAAGCGGTCGAACAGTTTGTCGATATGTTGCGGATCGATCGCCGGGCCAAGGTTATGCACGCCAATCCAGCAAACCCCGGTCTCGTCGCGCCGCAGCAAGCGTACCGTCGAACCGGGCTGGGCATGGCGCACGGCATTGGCCAGCAGGTTGCCCAATGCCCGTTGCAGCAGTTGCTGATCGGCCATCAGCGACCCGCCGAGCTGATTGTCCAGGTGCAATTGACGATCCTCGGCCAGCGCCTCGAAGTAATCACACAGCCCGTCACCCACCTCAGCAAGGTCCAGCACTTGCAACTGCAACGGGCGCTGGCCGTGTTCGGCGCGGGCGAGAAACATCAGGTTTTCTGCCATGCGATTGAGCCGTTCATATTCTTCGATATTCGACGCCAGCACCTCCTGGTACTCGGCCGGGCTGCGTGACTGGTTCAGTGCCAGGCTGTTGCTACCCAGCAAGTTGTGCAAAGGCGTACGAATTTCATGGGCCAGGTCGGCGGAGAACTGCGACAACCGTGCAAAGCTGTCTTCCAGGCGCGCGAGCATGGCGTTGAGTGCCTGTACGGGCTCTTTGAGTTCGGCAGGTACGTTGTCAGCGGTCATGCGTTGATCAAGGCTGCGTGGGTCGATGCCAGCCATGGCGTGGGTCAGTTCGCGTAAAGGTGTGAGGCCGCGACGCAGCAGGAGCAGGCCAAGACCGAAAGCCAGCAAGGCACCCAATCCCACCGCGCCGTATAAACGCATGCGATAGCTGGCGAGCATTTGCTCACGCTCATCAAGACGCTTGCCTACGGTTACTCTCAAGGTTTCCCCTGCGGGACCTTGCGCCATCCCGGCCAGCAACACGGTCGTGCCTGCGATTTTGATATCCGAGCGCCGGGGAGCTTGTGCTTGAGCAATCGGCTGCACAGGGGGCAAGGCTTGTTGATGGGGGTTGATGGCAATGAGCGGGGTGCCGTCCTCGCGGTTGACCAGCAACACGCTGTCCAGGTTGCCCAGCATGTTTTGATACAGGCGCGGGCGTTCCTGCAGGGCTTCCAGGCTGTCGCTGTCATGCAACAGGGCACGGACCTGTTCAAGGCGCCCCAGCAACGCCTGATCGTCACGAAACGCCAGTTCCGAGGCCAGTGAGCGATACAGAAACACTCCGATCACACTCAGCACCAGTGCGCAGGTCAGGGCAATCGCCAGCGCCAGACGCCAGGCGATGGATTTACTCATCGGGCGCTTCCAGCTGATACCCGACCCCGCGCACGGTGTGGATAAGTTTGGGCATATAGGGGTCGTCGACCTTGGCGCGCAACCGGCGCACGGCGACTTCGACCATATTGGTGTCGCTGTCGAAGTTGAGGTTCCAGACCTGGGAAGCGATCAAGGTGCGTGACAAGACTTCGCCCTGGCGGCTGGCCAGCAGTTGCAGAAGCGAGAACTCCTTGTTGGTCAGGCTGATGCGCTGGCCGCCCCGGCTGACGCGGCGGCGCAGCACGTCGATTTCAAGATCGGCGATGGCATACGACTCGGCTTCGCGCATGGGACCACGGCGCAGCAAGGTACGAACCCGGGCGAGCAGCTCGGCAAAGGCAAATGGCTTGAGCAGATAATCGTCTGCGCCCAGTTCGAGGCCGCGCACGCGGTCTTCGATGGCATCCCGGGCAGTTAAAAACAGCACCGGCGTGGCGCCGCGCTGGCGAATCAGTTGCAGCAATTGCCAGCCATTGAGTCCCGGCAGCATCACGTCGAGGATGATCAGGTCGTATTCCTGCTGTTCGACAAAGTAACGGCCGTCCAGCCCGTTCAGTGCCACATCCACCGCAAAGCCTGACTCCTTGAGGCCCTTGGCCAGGAAATCTGCCGTCTTGGCTTCGTCTTCAACCACTAACAAACGCATCGCACACCTCGATCAATCGTCTGCACAGGCTAGGCGCCTTCGGGTGTGTTGCCTATTACAAACTTGTAATGCAACTGACGGAGTTCTGACGAGGATCGCTGGTTAAGGTGGGCGCATTCGTACAGGAGCTAGCCAAAGATGCTGAAAACCTTGTTGTTGTGGACTGCCGTTGGCGTTGCCGGCGTGGCCCAGGCAGCCCCGAATCTGGTGCGCCATGCCGATCTGGATCTGGTCACCGCCCGCCAGTTGGCGGATGCGGCCCTCAAGCACTGCACCGGTGCGCTGAGCGTGCTGGACCGTGGTGGCAACGTGTTGATGTCGATGCGTCCAGAGAGTGTTGGCCCGCACAACCTGCTGGCCAGCCAGCGCAAAGCCTACACGGCACTGTCGACCAAAACCCCGACCCGTTTGTTTGCCGAGCGTGCACGCAGCAATCCTGAGGCGAGCAACCTTAATTCCATCGCCGAACTGTTGTTGTTGGGAGGTGGTGTGCCGCTGTTTGCCGAAGGCGAACTGGTGGGAGCCATTGGCGTGGCCGGTGCTGGCGGTGCGGAGCAGGACGAGGCCTGCGCAATAAAAGCGGCGCAACAGATTGGCCTGACGACTCAACGCTGAGTTGATTGTTTTTTAACCATTATTAGAGGATGACCGATGAAATCTTTGCGAATCACTTTGGCGGCTTTGAGCCTGAGCGCTGTGTCGAGCCTGACACTGGCCGCTGGCAACCCGTTGAGCGTACACGTGCTCAACCTTGAAAACGGCCTGCCGTCACCGGGGGTCAACGTGACCCTGGAAAAACACGTGGGTAAAGACTGGCAGCCGCTGGCTCAGGGCGTGACCAATGAACAGGGTCGTATTGGCGAACTGTTCCCGGCCAGGCAAGCGTTCGAGGCGGGTGAATATCGAGTGGTGTTCAAAACCGGTGAGTATTTCAAGAAAGCTGGCCACGAGACGTTCTTCCCGGAAATCCCGGTGATTTTTGAAGTGAAAAACGCCGATCAGCATTACCACATTCCGCTGCTGCTCAGCCCGTACGGCTTCTCGACGTACCGCGGTTCGTAGGCCTGCAACAACCTGTGTGGGAGCGGGCTTGCTCGCGATGGGATCGCTGTGGTTTACCTGTCAGACCGCAGCGCCTGAATCGTGAGCAAGCTCGCTCCCACAGGGTTATCCACAGTGTTGCGCAAGCATCATCAAATTACGCGGCGTCAGCTGGCTGTCGCAGAACTCGCCGACCTGTACTTCATAGCCGTTTTCCTTCAGGTACAGCGCTCGATCGAGCACCAGCCACACCTCCAGCGGGCGACGGAAAAGCCCGCGCACCAACTCCAGATTGCGCACCTGTGCCAGTCGTTTCCAACCTGCTGCTTCCAGTGCCGACCAATCTTCCCTGCCGCTTGTGGATAAGTTTTTCAGCGCTGCCAAATCTTCGCAGTACTCGGCAAACGGCTTGTTCAGCCAGGTACTCGGCAGCGAAGGTGTGGATAAATATTCATCGCACTGACGGTGCTGGCGCTGCCACAGATCAAAACCCAAACGCCGCGCCATCGACTCGTTGCGCTGGCGCCTAACACGGGCGCCAGCGGTCACGGTCTCGCTCATGGGCAGGCTCAGGTCCTCCAGTGACAGTTGCAAGTGCGAAGCCCTGGCGGCTGTGGATAACGGCTGATAGTGCGGCGCGCTGATGCGGTTGTAGCAGCAAGGCGACACGGCAAGTTGTCCACAGCCCGCCGCGCACGCCAGTTGCAGCAGGCGCACATGCAAATCGCCGCAGGCATGCAGCGCCACCGGGGTCATCCCGGGGGTGAGTTGCAAGGCCGCTTCGGGCGCGAGCACATCCTGTTGAACATGGCGCACGGCCAAGTGATGGCGCTGGCTGAGTTGCTGGCCGGACTCGATCAAAGCCGGGTCATATTCCAGGCACGTCAGTTGTTGCCCGGGGCTTAGCAGTCGACGACCCAGATGGCCTTTGCCCGAGCACCAGTCCAGCCAGTGGACGGGGATTTGATTGAAGGTCAGGCTCCGGGCGAAGGCTTCAATCTGTTGCCACTTGCGTCCCGGCACGTCCACCTGCAAACGCTGGCTTGCGGGCGCAAGCGGCTGGGTGGGCAGGCGGTCAACCGAACTCAGGGCGAGGGAAGTCGCCGCCAGTTCAGGGAACGGCGCAGGGGCAGGCAAGTGTTGGGGGTAGTTGTGACTGGCTTCGGCGTCTTGCAACGAACGCTGGCGCAACCAGTGCGCCAGTTCGGGGTGTTGCGCTTCCCACGGCATGTTCAGATGAGTGAATGGCCGTGGGCGCCACAGGTGCTGGTGGTCGTGCAAAAACCTGTCCAGCGCCTCAAAGCGGGCGAGCAGCGGCTCGCCCTCTTGGTCAGCGGCCCTGGCAGGCATCGACGCGCAACCAGCGCTCCAGCAGCTTGAACCCCTGGATCAGTACAAACGACATCAGCAGGTAGATCGCCCCTGCGGTCAGGAACATGTCCACGGTCAGGTAGTTGCGGGCGATGATGGTGCGCGTCATGCCGGTCAGTTCCAGCAGGGTCACGGTACTCGCCAGCGAGCTGGCCTTGAGCATCAGGATCACTTCGTTGCTGTACGCCGGCAGGCCGATGCGCGTGGCGCGGGGCAGGACGATATGCACCAGGGTCTTGAAGCGCGACATGCCCAGGGCCCGTGCAGCCTCGATTTCACCCGGCGGGATGGCCTGGATCGCGCCGCGCAGGATCTCGGCGATGTAGGCGGCGGTGTGCAGGGTCATGGTGATGATCGCGCACCAGAACGGGCTGCGCAGATACGGCCACAACGCGCTTTCACGCACCAGATCGAACTGTGCCAGGCCGTAATAGACCAGAAACAGCTGGATCAGCAGTGGCGTGCCACGGAAGAAAAAGATGTACGCGTAAGGCAGCGAACGCACATACCAGAGTTTGGATGAGCGGGCGATGCCCAGGGGGATGGCCACGATCAGACCGGCGATCACCGAAATTGCGGTCAGCTCCAGGGTCAGGGTCGCGCCCTGCATCAGCTTGGGCAGCCATTTGAGGATTACTTCCCACTCCATTACGTCCTCCTCACGAAGCCGCGCGCTGCGCGTTTTTCAAGCACGTGCATGGTGCCCATGGCCAGTACGGTCAGGCCCAGGTACATCACGGCTGCCACCATGTAGAAGGTGAACGGGTGTTTGGCGAAGGTCACGGCGTTTTGCGCCTGACGCATGATTTCTTCCAGACCGATGACCGACACCAGCGCGGTGTCTTTCATCAGGATCATGAACAGGTTGCCCAGGCCGGGCAGGGCGATACGCCACATTTGTGGCAGAACCAGCTTGGTGAAGATCCGCGGTTTGGACAAACCCAGTGCCATGCCCGCTTCGCGGTGGCCTTTGGGGATGGCCAGAATGGCGCCGCGAAACACTTCAGTGGCATAGGCACCAAAGCACAGGCCCAAGGCGAGTACACCCGCCGCGAAGGCGCTGAGGGTGAGTTCGGGCATGCCGATGTATTCGCCGATGGCGCGCACCAGATTCACGCTGCCGAAGTAAATCAGCAACACCCAGAGCAGTTCGGGAACACCACGAACCAGGGTCGAATAGGCGCCGCCCAACCATCTAAGCGGTTTGTAGGGGGATGTTTTGGCCAAGGCACCGAGCAATCCGAGCACCAGGCCCAGACACAGCGCAGTAAGTGCCAGTTTGACGGTCATCAGCGCGCCAGCGGCAAGCGCCGGGCCGAATCCGTATAGATCGATAGTCATGGGGTAGGCAGGCTTTGCTAGGGACTGTCGCGCCCGCAGGCGCGACGGTCAGGCAGGTCAGTAGATGCTGAACGGGAAGTACTTGTCATTGATCTTCTTGTACGTGCCGTCTTCAACGATTTGCTTGAGGGCCAGGTTCAGCTTGGCGCGCAGTTCGTTGTCGCCTTTACGCAGGGCAATGCCGACTTTGTCGTCTTCGTTGACCGGCTCACCCTTGAACTCGTAAGCCTGGCCAGCCGGGCTTTTGAGCCAGTCGTAGTTGGCGTACTTATCTGCCAGCAAGGCATCTACACGGCCCGAAGTCAGGTCGAGGTAGGCGTTTTCCTGGGTGTCGTACAAGGAGATGGTCGCGTCGGTGCCCAGGTTGTCATCCAGCCAGGTTGCGGCCTGAGTTGAACGCTGGGTGCCCAGGGCCTTGCCCTTGAGGGACGCGATGTCGGTTTTGAAGTCGACTTTTTTCGGTGCGATGAACTGCTGCTTGTTGGAGTAGTACGGGTCGGTGAAATCGACCGCTTGCTTGCGTTCGTCAGTGATGGACAGCGAAGACACGATGAAATCGTATTTTTTGGCGTTCAGGGCCGGGATGATGCCGTCCCAGTCGGACGTGACGATTTCGCACTCGGCTTTCATCTTGGCGCACAGAGCCATCGCGATATCGGGGTCGAAGCCCACGACTTCGCCACTGGCGTTTTTGTTATTGAACGGTGGGTAAGCACCCTCAATCCCTACTTTGTACTTATCAACAGCCAGGGCGTTGGCGCTGAAAACCAGTGTGGCGGCAGCGGCCATGAGAAGCTTTTTATAGTTCTGCATTCGTGTTGCTCCGTTAGCGGTTGCTGGACATGAATTGTTTACAGCGCGCCGAAACCGGGTTGTCGAACACCTGTTCTGGCGACCCTTGCTCTTCGATCAGGCCCTGATGCAAAAACACTACTTCGCTGGACACCTGACGGGCAAAGCCCATTTCGTGGGTGACCAACAGCATAGTGCGACCTTCTTCGGCGAGCGCGCGGATCACACTAAGTACTTCTTGAACCATTTCCGGGTCAAGTGCCGATGTTGGTTCATCGAACAGAATGACTTTGGGCTGCATGGCCAGCGTGCGGGCAATTGCCGCGCGTTGTTGCTGGCCGCCGGACAATTCGGATGGATAGGCATGGCGCTTTTCGCCAATGCCGACCTTGGCCAGCAATGCTTCGGCGACTTCGATGGCCTCGGCCTTGCTCTGGCCCAGCACCCGACGCGGAGCCTCGATAATGTTGTCGAGGATGGTCATGTGCGGCCACAGGTTAAAGTTTTGAAATACAAAACCCAGTTCACTGCGCATGCGGTTGATCTGCTTGCCGTCGGCCGCGATCAGTTCGCCATTTTTGGCTTTCTTGAGTTTGAGCTCTTCACCGGCGACCAGGATCTGGCCGTCGTGGGGGTTTTCGAGCAGGTTGATGCAGCGCAACAGGGTGGATTTGCCGGAACCGGAAGAACCCAGGATCGAGATCACGTCGCCGTCGCGTGCGGTCAGCGAGATACCTTTAAGTACCTCAAGCTCGCCGTAGCGTTTGTGCAAGTTGCGGATTTCAAGCGCGGGCGTGGCCAAAGCCATGTGCGTTCCTCATTGTGTTCGGGTGCGATCCTGCTGTTGGGCGGCCTTCCTGGCGCAGGCCAAGCTAGCATAGGGTTGCAGAGGCAACCAGCCGCCCTGAAGACACAAAAGACGTGAGGGTGGCAGTTTGTCGCATCGCTACAGCAGAGTGTCGCGCCGACAACAACCGACCCCGTATTTCGCCGTTCGGCCAGACAGGTGTCGCTTAAAAAAGGTCGCGATGTTGCCAGCTTTGGCCCGGTGTTGGAAGCGCGAACCTACTAAAGGTTAAAGATGTGCACTGCTTTTGAGCCATATGGGCAATTTTGGGTATTTTTGGTGCGACGATAGCCCTGGAACTGAGTGTTACGGTAACAAATGGGCGAAAAGCCATTACGCTCAATGGGTTGCAGTGTGTGTTGCAAATCGTTGCAGCCCGCGGAAACCGTGCATTTGTCACATTCTGGCTCAGTTATTGCGTCAAAGATTCTAAACGCCCCGTTGGTTACTTTTTACGAAAGTCAACGCGGGTGCTCGGAATGGCTTCAATGAAAGGTAGTCCCAATGAGCAATACGCAATCCTCTAATGGTCTGGAACAAGGGCTTAAGCCACGGCATGTGACCATGCTGTCGATTGCCGGAGTCATCGGTGCCGGTTTGTTTGTCGGCTCCGGACACGCGATTGCCCAAGCAGGTCCAGCTGTGCTGCTGGCTTATGCCGCAGCAGGCACCCTGGTGGTACTGGTGATGCGCATGCTGGCCGAAATGGCCGTTGCATCCCCTGACACCGGTTCGTTCTCCACTTACGCCGACCGTGCCATCGGGCACTGGGCCGGTTTCACCATCGGCTGGCTGTACTGGTGGTTCTGGGTACTGGTTATCCCGCTGGAAGCCGTCGCCGCCGGTACCATCTTGCATGCATGGTTCCCTGACACGGCGATCTGGGTATTTACCCTGGTCATTACCCTGTTGCTGACGGTCACCAACTTGTTCAGCGTCAAGAACTACGGTGAGTTCGAGTTCTGGTTTGCCCTGGTCAAAGTGCTGGCGATCATTGGCTTCATTATCTTGGGTCTACTGGCGATTTTCGGCTTCCTGCCTACCAGTCAGGTCAGCGGTGTCGCGCATCTGTCCGATACCATCGGCTTTATGCCCAACGGCATGGGCGCCGTACTGGCTGCCATGTTGACCACCATGTTCTCGTTCATGGGGACTGAAATCGTCACCATCGCGGCGGCGGAGTCCAAGGATCCAAGCAAGCAAATCACCAAGGCCACCAACTCGGTGATCTGGCGCATTGGCTTGTTCTACCTCGTATCGATCTTCATCGTTGTGGCCCTGGTGCCGTGGAACGACCCGGCGCTGGCACAGTTGGGCTCCTACCAGACCGTACTTGATCGCATGGGTATCCCGAATGCCAAGCTGATCGTTGATATCGTGGTATTGATCGCGGTAACCAGCTGCCTGAACTCGGCGCTCTACACCTCCTCGCGGATGCTGTACTCCCTGAGCAAGCGCGGTGACGCACCGGCTGCGGCCAAGCGCACCAATGCTGCGGGCACGCCTTACTGGGCGGTGATGATGTCCACCGGCGCAGCTTTTGTAGCGGTATTCGCCAACTACGTGGCTCCGGCTGCGGTGTTCGAGTTCCTGCTGGCCAGCTCTGGCGCTATTGCGCTGTTGGTGTACCTGGTGATTGCCGTGTCGCAACTGCGCATGCGCCAAAAGCGTACGGCTCTGGGCGAGAACATCTCTTTCAAGATGTGGCTGTTCCCGGGGCTGACCTACGCGGTGATCGTCTTCATCGTGGCTATTCTGACGATCATGTTGTTCCAGGAAGCCCATCGCGTTGAAATCATGGCTACCGGTTTGCTGAGCATTCTGGTGGTGTCGGCGGGCCTGCTGGTGGCACGTCGTCGTCGCATTGAGAAGTTGGGGGCAACGGTACTCAACTGAGGCCAGGACGGTTCTTGCGGTTGAGTCACCAAAAAAACCGCCATCCTTCGGGATGGCGGTTTTTTTATGGGCGTTGAAATGGCTGAGTCCTGTCAGAGCATTCTTGACACGGTAAAGCGAAATTCGCTGCCTTCTCCCGGCGTGCTTTGCGCTACTAGCTGGCCGCCATGGGCCTTGATAATGCCCTGGGAAATGTACAGCCCCAACCCTGTGCCCAGCGCGTTGCCTTCTTTTGCTGTCCAGTATCGATCGAAGATGTGCGGCAACTGCTCGGGGGCAATACCCTTGCCCGAGTCCCGCACGCTGAAGACGATATCGTCGCCGTTGGACATGGCCACCACGCCGATTTTGCCTTGCGCCGGGGTGAACTTGATCGCATTGCCGATCAGGTTGGACAAGACCTGAAACAGACGCTCCGGGTCGGCATTGATTTTCAGGTCGGGTTCGGCGTGAAAGGTCAGCTCCACCGCTTTGTCCAGCGCCAGCGGCGCAAGCAGCGACAGTGCCTCTTCAAAAATCTGGGTTACATCCAGCGGTTGCGGGCTGATGGTGTAGCGCCCGGCCTCGATTTTCGAAGTGTCCAGCAGGTCATCAAGCAGCACGCTCATGCGGCTGCTGGCCTGTTGCATGGTGTCGATGGCCGACGTGATACGCCGCGAGGTGTGCGGGCCCTCGCTGCTGAAGGCCTTTTGCATCATGCCGCAGAGCATTGAAATGATGGTCATGGGGTTGCGCAGGTCGTGGGACACCACCGCCACCAGTTCGTCCCGTGCCCGTACAGCCTGTTGCTCTCGCAGCACCTGGCGCGACAGGTCGTTTTCCAGGGCCGAGCGGCGCAGGTCATTGGCGGCAAACAGATCGCCGTGGCTCCATTGTGCAGAGATGCCGTCCATCTCGACCTTCCAGATTTCGAAAGAGGTGCGCGGGCTCAAGCGCAGGCCATTGCTGCCCGCTTCAAGGTTAAGCGGCTTGTTGGGGTCGCCGCTCCACTTGATGCTTTCTTTGACTTCACTTCGAAACCACAACACGGCGTTGTCCACAGGCTTGGGCAGGGTCATGGCCAGCAAGCCGCTGGCAATGTCCTTGTACTGCGCTGCCGGGGCATGGAGTGCGCTGAGGTTGTGGCTGGACAAGACTGGCTGGCCACTGTCCTTGAACCATTGGTACAGCCCGCGAATATCTTCTGAAGACGGGCACTGGCCATAACGGTGCAGCACCTTGTCTTCCAGAATGGCCACGCCGCTGGCACCGGTCAGTGCCATCAATGCTTCAGGCATGTGCGCCAGGCCATCAAACACGGCTTCGGTGCTTTGCACCATTGCCCTGTTCAGGCACACCAGGGCATCCATTTTGGCTTCGCGTTGGCGGCTGATCTCCAGCGTCTGCAGGGCGCTGATTTGCAGGGACAGTACCTGGCCGATGGTTTGGCAGGCCATGCGCAGTTCATGGGGCACATGCAGTGTCTGGCGGTGCCCGCAACTGATCAGGCCCCACAGGCGGTCGCCGTCCATCAACGAAATGCTCATGGATGACAGCACGCCCATGTTTTTCATGTACTGGCAGTGAATCGGTGAAACGCTGCGCAATACGGCTCCACTCAGGTCCAGCGCCTCGCCGGTGTCGGGGCGCAGTTCGGGAATCAGCGGTACTGGCTGGTAGTCGGCATTGGGAATGATGCGCAGCCAGTGGGTGCGGTAAAGCTCACGGGCTTGCTCCGGGATGTCGGAGGCCGGGAAAAACATGCCATTGAACAACTCCATCGCGGGAGAGGATGCTTCGGCAATGACCTGGCCGTGGCCTTCATCCTGGAAGCGATAGATCAGCACCCGATCGTAGCCCGTCAGCGCCTGAATCTCGCGAACGCAAATTTCATACAGCGCGGGGAGAGTCTTGGCGGATTGCAGGCGTTGCAGCATGCGGCTCAGGTTGCGCACTTTGTTCATCGTGCTGTGGATTTCTGATGCATCGGGCTTGAGCTCAAGCTCCAGCACCAGAATGCCCTGGTCGCGGTGCAGCAGGCCTTCGTATTCGCGCCCCAGCAGGCTCAAGGCCAAAGGCGGCGCATCGGTCAGCGTGTCATGGGCGCCAGCCTGCTGTACCGCGTCAGCCGCTTCAGGGCCGGTAAGAGCAGCCAGTGGCAGCCCCAGCAGCGATTCGGCACTGTGGCCGAACATGGTCTGCACATTGCGACTGACTTGTTGAATGCGCAGGTCGGGCTGCGACAGTGTCACCAACAGGCCGTGGGGTTGAATGGCCCCGGGAAAGCGGATGGGTTCATCAGCACAATTGGCCAGCAAGCGTTCAAAGGCTTGAGGGTCCTGTGGATTCATAACAAAACCTCCTGTCGTTCGAGCCATTGCTCGAAGCAGCTAAACGTAGAGCAGGCGGCCTGTACGGCTTCGCCTCGCGCTTGAGCGTCGAGAGGTACGCTGCCCAGAAAATCCATGAATGCCTTCCATTGCCGTCCTGTTGCTTCGCCGTAAACGTAAAGAAAAGCGCAGCCGTTGTGTGCATCAAGGCCCAGGCGTTCCGACATCTGTTTGCGCAGCACATTACCGCCCAGGGTTGCGCCTTCGAGCACATACAGCACACCCAGAACGCTGGCCGGGCTGGAGAGTACGGGGAGGGTGTCGCACAGCGCGAGCGACTGGGTGTTGACCCCCAGAGCCTGCAGGTCCCGATGCAATGCGGGCGTCTTGAGCCGTGCATGCAGGTCAAAACCGGATGTCATCAAAGGGCTGTGTTGCAGCCGATCTTCCAGCTCGTGATAGAACCCGTAGTAGGCGCTCAACAGGCGCTTATAGCGTTCGAGGTCGAGGGTGTCGCAGAAGAACGGCAGGCGTTTTTCAAGGGCGACATGAAGTGTTTGAGTGCCAGAACGCAGCTCGTTCAAAGCGGGCGATACCGCTGATAAAGTTTGGTCTTGTGGCATGCCTTGTAAGAGGGCTCCCTGTGTGCGCGAGAAGTCGACGCTCAAGATTGTAGGAGCTCATGGCATCAAAAAAGTGCAATTAATTTGCCGCTACAGGGCGCGGGAGGACCCGTTCAGCGTGGAGGTTTCGTTCATGTACCACTGGCGTGCAGGGTCGTTTTCAACCCGCAGCAAGGTGCGGAAATGGGTCCAGCTCAATTCGTGACGCAGTGCGTCACAGTTTGGAAAGGCCTGATAGAACAAGCGCATATATCGCAAATTTGAAGCATCGAAGCCTTTCCCGAATTCAGCCGTCAGGGCCTTGGCCAGCGTTGGCAGGAGTTGCTTGCCATACTCGGCCCGTGCCGCACATTGACCGGAGGGGTCAATGAGAATGTCACTGCCATTTTGTATTAGCAGTTGGTTTTTTGCGTGAAGCGTCTTAAATATAACGATGAAAACTACCGGTCCTATGTGAGGTGCTCATGCTCGAATTACGCCCCAGTTGCGAATGCTGTGATTGCGACCTGCCTCCTGATTCGGCACAAGCGCGGATTTGCTCATTTGAGTGCACCTTTTGTGCAACGTGCACGGAGCAGCATTTGGGAGGGCTTTGCCCCAATTGCGGCGGGGAGTTGATGGTGCGTCCGCGCAGGCCGGCCAACAAGCTGGCAAACAATCCGCCGTCCCGCGAGCGTGTGTTCAAGCCTGAAGGCTGTGCTGCGCGTTGATTGTCTGAAATCACCGACTGTATCGGACAGGCAGATTGTGGGCTTGCTCGCGATACAGGCAGTGCGGTCTTTCAGGGGGTGTTACTGATCACCTTTCCCGGCACATCCGTCGCCAATTCCCCTCGTTGCAACCACTGCAAGGCAATCGGCCATAAGCTGCTTTGAAAGCGGCTGTGAAAAAACGCGAAATGGCCGATGGCTGTTTCGCCGATGTCTTGCGGCTGGATGCGCAGATGCGTACGCGAGCTGGCGCTGAAGTAACCCAGCAAGCGCTCGATAGCGGCTACGGTGCCGAAGGGATCGTCACTCAGGCTGATGGCGAGGGTTTTGGCGGTAACGGAGCCAAAGGGCAGGGCTGCGAAGTTGCGCGCGCTGGGGAGGTTTTCGTAGCGTGTGCTCAAGGCGCTCCAGTCCTTGACCACGCCCGACGGGGTGTCTTCTAGCCAGCCCAGGCGCTTGCCAGGGAAATAACCGCACACGCGGGTCAGCAATGGCATGACCCCGTGCCACTTGGCGAGCATCTGCCAGCGCTGTGCCGGCGCGTAGTCGCGCCAGTGAGCAAATTGCGCGCCCACGGTCACCAGATGGCGAATAGCCTGCCCAGAAGCCATCAGGCCCGCTGCACAGCCGCCAAAGCTGTGGCCGACAACATCGATCGGCTGGCCGGGGTATTCGCGCTGTGCACGCTTGAGGAGGGCTTCAGCGTCCAGCGCGCCCCAGTCCGACCACGTGGCTTCAAAACCGCGCAACGATCCGCTGCGCGAGGCGCCAATGCCGCGATAGTCGAACAGCATCACGTCCAGGCCGTGGCTGAACAGGTAGTGGGCAAACCGCGAGTAGTACAGGCAGCGCACCGAGGTGGCGGCGTTGATGATCACCACTGCGCGTGAGGTGTCTGGTGTGGGTTGGCGCCACTCGAAACCGCCCAGCAGGTAACCGTCAGCAGCAGGCTCGGTAAACGCCCGGCTGACAGGTTCGAGCAGGGCTACTGTCAGTGCGCGCTCCGGGCGTTGCGCTCGGTCAGCAGGCGCGAGGCTTCGACGTAGGCTTTCTGGAATGCTGGCGTTTCGATCCAGGCCACGGCGCTGTCTTCGTCATCGCCATAGACGGCAATGCGGTACTCGATCAACAGGCCCATCAGGAAGTCAGTGGCAGGTTCTTCTTCCTCTTCCGAGATCACCAGTTCCAGTACCGGGTATTGCAGGAACACGGTGCACATCGTTTGCAGGCTGGTGGCCTCGGCGGCTTTCATGGCCTGGAACAAGTCGTCGTAATCGGCGGGGTCAAAGCCGTTGTCGAGGATGTCCTGGAAGTTGAACGTGCTGAGGTCGATTTTTACGTCATCGAACGGATTGTCGATCAGTGTGCCAGCCGAAGCTTTGCCCGGCTTGCCGATGCGGTTCTGCTTGGCTTTGGTCTTGGCCCGCTGCGCGTGCTTTTGCTGTTTCTTTGGCGTTGCCATGAACGTGTGTCCTTTACGGGCTAAGGGGGTATTGAACCTCAGGTTTTGGGGATCACCAAGCGAGGATCATGGATTGAGCCAATTATCGGATGTGAAACCGGGCCAGCCGGGAACCTATCTCACCCGGTTCGCTCACATGTCAGACAACAAGCCGAACGTGTGGAATGCACCGAATCATGAAAATCACCTCGCTGACCTTCCTGTGTCTGACCGCTTTTGCCGTTCAAGCGCACGCTTCAAGCTCCGATGCGTGGGCGACCTACGACAAGGACGTACTCGCCCGTTGTACCCATGCAAGCACCCTGAAAAAGGCGACCCCCATCGGCGCTCCTGCGCAGTTTGATGATCGGGTGGGCTACACCGCGATTCTGCTGCAGGGTCAATACCCGCAGAAACACATGAAAGGCCAGCGTGGTACTGAGCTTTGCCTCTTCAACAAACAGTCCAAAGTGGCCTACGTGACCGAATGGGACTCGATCCGACCCGCCGGGAAGCCTCAGTAATGAGGCACCGGGGTCAAGGCAAAGACGCAGTCATGGGTGAACGAACCCGGGCGCGTAGCTAAATCGCGGCCAAAAAAAAACCCGCACCAGGCGGGTTTTCTTTGTTTTGAAGTGATGTAAACACCACATCAAAACTGAATGTGGTGCCCAGAGACGGAATCGAACCGCCGACACGGGGATTTTCAAGTCGAAGGCCTTTGCAATGGCTGTGATCTCCGTCGATTCATCAAGGACCTTGCGGGCCTAAAGCGGCCCGTCCATGGGTGAAGGATTTCGTTGAGTGATCGTCTTCTAAAACAGTGCCGCGATGTCCTTGATCGAGCCGTGTTGGTCCCAGCAGGTGATGGGCTTAATGCCTGACGAGTTCCGCACGATGGCCCGGCGAGCGACTGGCAAGTTTTTGGGTCGCATCGAGAGTTCGTTCGGAAAGTAGTTCCGGCAATCGACTGGATGGTGTGGATATCGGCATGTGTTGACACGTTCTACCCGGCACAGGACAGTCGAGCTACTGGCAACAAGCGCACCAAATACTCCCTTGCAGCTCTTGCCTGCTTGCTGATGGCACTCGGATGTTGGATGCGGTAGGACTGAAGGCCATCGGCCATCTCGAACGTCCATAGCTGTTTCTCGCTGATGCCGTGGTCCGTAAAATTTCTGCTATTGAAGCAAACGCGCTCCATGCCTTTGTATGGGAAGTAGGCTGCGCGGACTTTGGCGCTGCTAGCGCCATTCGCAAAGATCACGATGTCGGGTTTGAGTGCTTCGATCTGTGCCTTGAGCAGCAGTTCCGAGTAGTGCTTGACGATGTCTGCGTGCGGTCCAAGCATCGGGTTGGTTCGGTTGAAGTCGAAGCAGAAAAGGTTCGCCCAAATTAGCCCGTCTCTGCCTGATGTTTCGGCGACTGCGCGCATGAAGTTGAAGAACGTACATCCTTTCGCCAGGGGCCTGCTCTGCTGGCTTTTCTGGAAACTTGAATGCAGTGCCACTGACCGCCGGATGTAGTCTTCCAGCCCGTCGTATGGATCGTTTTTGAGGACATTCCAGCCCCTTGTCTCCCGTCCCACAACCATGATTCTGTTTTTTGCGTGCTCGTAACCGTCTGGAGCTGATGATAGGAACAGACCAGACAAGCCCTTATATAGGGTTCGTTCTTGCAGTGAATTGTCAAGCATAGCGGGATCTATACCATGGAGAGCGCGTGCATACAGGTTGACGAGGTGATCGTTAGTAGACGGCGATGAGGCACAGCGCTCAGCTTGATTGACGGTAATCATGATCTATTTCCCTGGGAGGCGTAATTGCACTGACTTGACCATCCAGCTGCTTTCCTCCTGACCAATATATGCTGTAGTGACGACCGGTCGCACACGGCCCAAAGTGGACGGTCGCGGCGTATGAAAAACCAGAGCGCCTCACCATAGCCTTCCGGCTGGAAAACAAGAAGGCCAATGATCAG
Organism: Pseudomonas sp. ML2-2023-3; assembly: GCF_037055275.1. NCBI lineage: Bacteria > Pseudomonadati > Pseudomonadota > Gammaproteobacteria > Pseudomonadales > Pseudomonadaceae > Pseudomonas > Pseudomonas sp. ML2-2023-3. The sequence goes on along the minus strand of NZ_CP146343.1, from coordinate 445,598 downwards.
AGCGAACGCTTAGCCATGCGGAGCGCAAAAATGCGCCTGATCGTAGGCAGTCCCTCTGGAGCAATACAGCGGCCCGAGAAGCTTACCCAAAGTGAGGCGCGATCACGAAAAAGGAATAAATCAATATATTTTAATTCTTCATCAATCTTAAGTAGCTGTCTTTTTTCACAATAACTTGCAGACTTCCCTTGTAATCTACTATTTCACCATAGGCACAAACTTTCCCCCCTTCAATCCCCGCGAGGCTGCCAAACTTTTTTTCAAAACCTGCTGTATCAGAATTCCAAATTATCACGGCCAATGGCTGGTTTGGATAGGGCTTGTCAAAGTTGATAACTGTACGATTAGTTAGTTTTTTGACCTCAACTGCTTGCCCGCAGACTAACAATGTCTCGCCAACATGGAAAGGTGCCTTGCTGGCCTCTATCGTATTGGCGGCCATAGCAAATTTAGTGAAAAACAAACTGATGAGCACGGCGATTAATCGTGACTTATACATTATTTACCTACTTGGTTATTAACTGCGCACGGTCGCGCAGGGTGATTTGGGGCTTACCTTTGTAGCTGCTGATCTGTCCCTCAATACAGACTGTACTATTTATTTTCTGATTAACACCAGAGAAATTTTTTGCGTACTCATTCCAAACTACAGCGGTAACTGTACTATTTGGATAAGGCTTGTCGAAATTCAAGTAAGTGACTTTGTCAGTCTCTCGAATCTGTACAATTCTTCCGCAGAGCGTTGTTTTCTCACCGACATGCCTGCTCGCTTCTGTTGTGCTTAAATGATCGTTGGTCGGAACGTTAGATGCACCTAAAGACGTATTACTATCTGACTCCGGCGGAGTGACGTAACGGGTCGAAACTGCAAGCTGAGGCTGGCTATTTGAGTGCATAAAAAAGCCAATCGTGACACTTGCAATCAGCACGGATACAAAAACAATCAGCGGTATTTTTCTAGACTCAGGCAGTTTAGACTTATTGCTTTTCTCCAATATAGTTAGCAACTGCTCAGTGATCAGAGCTAATTCTTTTTGACTAAAGGTTCGCTCTGCTTCGGCAGATGACATACCCAAGCTTGCCCCAGCAGCAACGCTGGAAATATGGTCTTTTGCAGCTTGCGCGGTCTGTGAGTCCGCTTGCTGAAGTTGCTCAGGTTGGTTGATTGCCATGTTGGGATTTTTTTCTGCAAGGTTTCCAAGCTCTCTTTTAGTGTGCTCGTAATCCTTAATGGAATCATCGCGAGAAGATTTATAGTAAACAGTTTCTTGCTCTCGATTGCTTAGATTTTTTTGCAGCTGCGCGCTGCTGCTTAATAATGTATTGTATTTGCTTTGGAGCTGCACCGTTTTTTGTTGATCTTTTTGCAACTCGGCAATCTTCAGGTTCTTTTGTGTGATCTCACGTTCAAGACGATTTTTTTCATTCGCTATGCGCAGCTTGGCTTCCACAGCGCTAGAGTAGTCAAATTCTTGCTTAAGTAGTTCGCTGCGAATTTCTTGGATTACAAATTTTGGTTCATTCAGCCAGGTTTTATTTGAATAGCGTAGCAGCATGCACCCTAGAGCGCGCAATAGTCCATTCTGTCGAGAAAGAAGGTCATTCCAGCGATTATGGTTAACACTTTGATCTTGATTTTGAATCTTCCCCAAACCGTCAATTTCAATCGCTAAACGAATGCCTTTCTGCTCATTAAGTATCATGAAGTCAATGCGTCTATTGCCACTATTCTGGTCTTTAAACGGAAACTGGGCCTTTACATGGCTGGGGTTTATCTCAGGGATTCTTGTCAGTATCTGCTCAACAAATCGCACCTCAAAGTTTACAGGGTGCTCCATCAAGTGCTTGTTGTCTTCTATCCATTGCGTCCATTGGTTTTCACGTTGGCTATTGTTCATTGTTTTTGAAGGACTATCCCTACCCCACTGTAAATTAACGTGCCGCGCAAACTTCAATCAAGTCCCGGCGGAGCCCCACGGCGCATGGCCACTTCGAACCCAATGAAGAAAGGGAGCGAGATACGACCGGTCAGACCTAATGGTTCGTGTTGGGCTAGTATCATTCCCCACAGATCTCGTGTTTATTGATCCGATATTACCTAAGTATCTACCCTAGGCCAATATAGTATTGCCTAAGATTTTTTGCCGCCGCTTAACAGCTGCTACTGAATCGCAGCTAAATTATTAGACTCACCTGACCGATTTCCTTTGGCCGTTAATTGCCCTCTACGAAGGGCAGTTATGGGTCGTTTTCCGCCCCTCGTTATAGCCAGGAATCAGCTAAATAGCAGACGACCAGAGTCAGCGCAGTTAGATCTACGATGCAGGCTCAAACCCCGTGAGATAGATTTTTCTCACCTCTCGTCCCGTTCCCAACATCTCAATGCGCTCTTCACAGCGAAATATGTAGCGGTCGCGCAGAATTATCCCCGCAAGATTGACTCCTGAATCTTCTCCGACTCCGCCACTGTAAGCGACGTCCTCGACGTAGATTTTCCAAGCCCCAGCAGTAACGTCAGCGGAATCTACAATCCCTACGAGTTCTAAGGATTCAACCCCAATATCCTGACGGGTGCGACACCGCTGAATAATATTATGAGCGCTCGCAACTCGAATTTTGCTTACGCTAGACTTGCTCATTCCTGGGGTGGACCAGCGGTTAGTAAGCTGACAGTTATTTTCTGCGATAAAATTTAGTAATCCGAGTAACGAGGATGCAGCGTGCCCCTTGACATTGAGTAGGAATTCTACGGCGTTATCTGCATTATCTGTCGCATCGAGAAACTCATTCAGCTTCTGAAATGCAACGATTAATGCCTTATTTTCTCCCAGCATGTCGCAGCGTTCTGAACTGCGCACCTGAACTGTAAATGAGCCAAAACCAAATCCGAATACGTCCGACTCGTACGGTTCTTCATTTTTAGGTATGGGCTTACCCATCGACTTAGAAGATGCTCTTGCTAGGTTCTTAATTACAGACTGATATATATTCAAGAAAGCTGAAAGTTTGCGAGTTCTTATGCGGGGTTCGTATTTCGACTCTGGCACAGATAGAGAGGCAAACGCCACCGTCGTATTCAGCTCTTGGGCTTTTACAAGGACCTCGTCATTGAAAAAGAACTCAAGCCCCGGATCAGGAAGTATGTCGGGAGTGACTTGAAACGAAGGCAGAAATGAAATCTCAAACTGGGCCGTTAAATCATCTGGTGTAGCCGTGTAAAACTCCGACACCTCAGGCTCTTCGTAAACACTTCTAAGATCAATTTTTCCTGTTAGAAGCTGTTCACAGCGCTGAATTGAAACTGGGACGCAGAGAAAAGAGTGACCTGCCTCGGTCACTTCAGAAACCATACAAATATAGCGGCGTCCGATTGTGTCATTTGCCACGAAGACTTGAGGGAAATCGTATTCAAGGAGCGTGTGCAAAAGCTTAATCGTCTTCATGCACTTTCCTCGGTAACGCCGCTCATTTGAAAGCTTCGGGAACGCCACCATGAGTAGTGGCTACTTTGTCCGGTCTTTTTTGCGACGCCATCCTCTCTGCCGAGAACAATTTTTACTTTTGCTTTCTGCCTATGAATCGCCAGTTTCATTACAGGATCGAGGTCTTCCGGCTTTGTGAAGACGGAGATGGCCCGAGCTTGGCACTCTGGCGTCGAGAATTTTTTCGCTGGAAAAAGTGCTCGATGGGAAAGGAAGTCTTGTTCTTGAGGTGCCTCACTTGCGCACAAACGGAAGCAGACGAACTCTTGGAGGCCGAAGGCATCCGAAGGAGGGCATTGCTCTGGTAGCTCCTCGTACCACTGGTGTTCAACATCCATCTCGACAGTCCATTGTGCGGTAAGCTTTGAGGACCACATCCTATCGACCGCGAAATGACGTGTCACTGATTACTAAAAAAATATACGTCAGGCACCACACCCATGCATTTCACCGTCGCTCTGCTTCAAGCCTTCCACCCCCCTAAGCAGGGTCGGCACTGCATTAGACCCTGCTCGTAATCGCGAAATCTAGACATTCGACAGGCTGCTTTTGGCCGATTCTGTTGAAAAAGTCGCCACGGCCTAGCCGCCCATGCATTGGGCAGTGAGAACGTCCATTTTGCATGCTGCTATGTCAAATCTGAGCCCTGAACATTCTGCGCAAAGCATGGATTTCAATCTCCGACGCGTACTTTTCTGCCGTGGAAACCGAAGCCGACTTTTTCAACAGAATCGGCCGTTCTCTGCCGGCCGTTTTCTTCAGCTTGAATTGGTCAAGCCAGATGCAAACGGTGTTCAGTGCAAATGCAGTTGTCAGACCAGTGGTCGGGCAATTAGGCGGCTAAGCGCATGCGCTTAAGCAGGCAGGACGACATCGAGCTAATCGGCGATCCGGTCATCAGGATGCTGGAGGGTAGTTGATACCTCTGAAAGAAAAAAGCGCACAGCCCATCAAGGACTGTGCGCTTCGAGTTTTCAGGCGGTTGAGGTTCAGGCAGCCAGTTCATCGTCGATGTTGGCAAGCTGAGGGCCAGTAGGGGCCGTCCCCCGCTCTCTGCACTCACTCACCAATCCGGCTTCCTCCAGGGTCTTTACCAGCAGCTGGTAGTAGCGCTTGCCATTAGACTTAAGCACCGTGACGCCCAATCCCGTCAGCTCTCGGCCAAGGCGGGGCAGTCCAAGAGGAATGCAGCCGGTGGCCGAGCAGTAGTCGCGGTACAGCTGGTAGATGTCAGCGATCAGCACCTTTCCGCCAGGTCGAACCTTGCCATTTTCGTCCAGCAGAATGATGTCTCTGAAGAACAATTCCACCGGGTTATTTTCCTGCTTGAACTCCTCTAGAGCCGAGAGGCTCGACGGCACCTTGGTGAAATCGTCGTTCTTGAGAAGCCGCTGGAGACCCTCCAAGGCCCAGACAAAGATGCCAGCGCGTTCTTCGTGGAGCTTACGGACCAAGTCGCGGTCCTGTTCGTGGGGTTGGATGACGCGATTGAACGGCAGCAGCAACACCCGCCGGAAGAACCCGTGGGAGGTGTCGTTGACGCGCGGCAGCTGGTTCATGGCCACCACAAAGCGGGTATACGGGGCAAAGTAGAAGGGGTCTTTGCCTTTGCGTTCGCCCTGGATGAGGTTGCCTGCGACTGCCTGTTTGAGCAGGTCATCTTGCAGCGGAACGTTTGCCGGCAGCTCATCGTTGAGGTTGGCGAGCTTGCCGATCAGTTCCGCCGCCTGGAAGCGTTGCGACAGGCGATGCAGAGGAATCGAAGAGATGTTGGCATCACCGAGAAGGATGGCAATGACCTCGTTGATCACGCTCTTGCCGTTAGAGCCTCGTCCTACCATCCACAGCATCTTCTGGAAGCGAGTGCTGGGGATCAGCAGGTAACCCATGAACTCCTGAAGTAGGGCGATTTTTTGCGCCTTGTCCTCGTCAGGGGCAAACACGTCGTCGAGGAATTGCAGCCACAGCTCGCAGGTCTCAGCCGAATCGTAGGCATAGTCCATGACGCTGCGCAGGTAATGGTCGGGCTTCGACTTCACCATCTTGCCGGTACGCGGATTGAGAGTGCCGTTCTCAAGGGCGATCAGTGGGGCACACTGCGCCCCCTTCTCCAGCCACGGCGAGAGCGGAAAGGTCTCATGTCCGTAGCGTGCTGCCAGCTCGTCTACGATCTCCTGGGCTTGCCGCCGCGTGATTTCATCTGGAAAGACCTCGGTCATGATCAGTTTGCACAGCTGCTTCTCGCTTACGCTCCACCAGCTGCCTTCGGCGTAGATGTAGAAGCGTCCTTCCGCGTAGATCGGGGCGATCATCGGGGATAGATGTTTCAGCACCTGTTTCATCAGCTGGACGATTTCCAAACCCTTGCTGGACTCCTCCGATCGTTTTGCTCGGCGTGAAGACTGGGCGGGCTTGCTGAGGTAACGCTCACGGTCGCCATCTTCAAGCGCGGGCAGACAGTCAAGGGTCCAACCTTCCGAGGATTCACTTACCTTCACGACGTGGCCATCCTCGGTTCCCGGCTGGCAGGACGGCAGGAAGTAAAGCTGTGCTATACGAAGGCTGGCGGGGTCAGTCGGTAGACCGACCAGCTTCGCGGCACGCTCGACCGCACTCTTATCCCCGTAGTCTAATGCCGAAACAGGCTGAGCAAACGGCAGCATCACGCGGAGCTTGAGAGCCTCTCCTTGCGAGGAGTAAGTGGTGTATACGATGTGGGCTTTTCCAGTGGCTTCCAGTCGCGTGATCAACTCGACAACTGCTGCGTTTTTTTGGGGCTGATCAATGTCGAGCACGATCCCCGAGACCGACTGGATGTTGTCCTTTATATGGGGCTGCCTAGGTTCGCAGATGCACATGGTGAAGAGATTGCCATCCATCTTGTCAGCGAGCGGGGCATGTTGCGCACGGCGGAAGAAGTCGAGGAAGTTCGGCAGCGAGAGCTTTTCGGTCTTGGTCGGACGGCGGCTTTTGATGGAGTTGAACAGGTTCAGGGTGATCATGTGTCGGTTCTCGAAAAAAAGAGACCCAGCCGCCTTGGCAGGCGGCGGGTAAGCAATCGGGGTCAGGAGGCCTTGGTTACTACATCGGAAACCAGCTGCGAGACATCCCGCAGGGTTTTAGAGGCCAGATGGCTGTAGCGCTGAGTGGTCTGAGGGCTGGCATGCCCGAGAAGCGCCTGCACTTGGTAGAGCGTGGCCCCCTGGTTCACCAGAAGACTTGCGTGCGAATGCCTCAGGTCGTGAATGCGGACCTGCTCCACACCAGCAGCCTTGAGGATGCGGTGCCAAGCTTTGCGGGCATTGCAGAGCGGCTTCATCGGATCTTTGCCGGGGAAGACCCAAGGCGAGTCTTTCACGCGGGGTAGATCAGCCAGCAGGCCGCGAGCTGCGTCGTTGAGTACGACGTAGCGCGTTCTGCCCGACTTGGTCTTCGGCAGGAACAACGTTGCCTGTTCCAGATCGACGTGCTCCCAGCGAGCTTGTAGCGCTTCTTCGCGGCGAACCCCAGTCAGCAGAAGAAGCCGGACGGCTGCTCCGGCGTACTTGTTAGCCTCTTGCTGGGCGGCAGCCATGACCCGACGAGTCTCGTCCTGGTTCAGGAACCGCTGATGCGACAGACTTTCCTTGAACTTGTCGATGCCCTCGCAGGGATTCTTGCCCTCCAGTTCGCCCCACTGTGCGGCCAGTTTGAACATCTTCGACAGCAGGGCCAGATGCCGATTGCAGGTGGCCGGCGCCAACGTCACCCGAAGCTTGCCGAGGTACATGTGGACATCACGAGTACCGATGTCGCGCAGCCGCTTTTCTCCAAAGGCAGGGACTAGATGGTTGCGTACCTTCGACTCATCGCTGTTGGCCGACTGCTTGTACTGCTGTGCCCATGGCAGGTAGTGGTCGACGGCGTACAGCTTGAAAGGCATCGAAGCCTTGGTGCGCTCTTGGTCTACCTTCGGATCAATACCTCGATCCACAAGAGCTCGCATCTCCCGGCCGATGCTTCGAGCGGCATCGACGTCAATGCCAGGCCACTCGCCGATACGAATGGCCTGCTTCTCGCTGTTGAGCGTGTACCTGAGCCACCAGATTTTCCGGCCGCTCTTATAGACCTGTAGCTTTAGCCCCGTCACCTGGTGGTCGGAGTGTTCGGTACAAGTCGCACGCGAAACCGCGTTATGAACAGCCTGTCCGATGGAACGATTGGTCAGCTTGAGCGTGGTGCGACTAGTCATGGGCGATGCTCCCATGGTCAGTCCGAGACAGTTCAAGTTGATGCGCTACGGATAGCCCTAGGATGTACCCAAGACTTTGATTGAGATGCGCGACACGGACGTGTCGCACGAAAGCGTACGTAAAGCTCATGATTTTGTATCCCGCGCTGAAAGTTGAGTTTCAAGTCAGCGGGAAAACGTTATCTTCGGGCTTTTCCCCATGCACAGCTGAATCAGCTGGCATTTCCCTATCGTGATTTTGGCTCCGATGCCAGCAACCCCTCATGGTTACAAACCTGCTTCCACCAGACGAGTCTGGCTCTGCAAGTGGTGGCCCTACGAAGAACGTAGGCGCTGGTTAACGCAACAGCTTGCGGTGTTTATCAGTGCTTTGGGAAGCACTGTGAGACTAATGCCATTGCGGCCTTTTATTCGGGGTCTACACCACAACTTGTGGAATCCCTAGCGAACGTCTGAGTACGTCGCAACTCGTGTACTGCATGTTTTGCGACGCAGATTAATCCACTTGTCGTCGATTAAAGTCAAGAGCTTTTGCTCGGTCGAGTCGAGACTGTGGAATCCTTGTGCCTGGGTGGGTGACTGTTTGATGGGAGGGGTATGAGGTGTCGCCTAGCAAGGCGCTAGGTGGGGCGGGGAAAGCTTTCGATTTGTTTTCCAGCGGTCGGTCGGTCCATTTCCGGTCGGAGTGGCTCGGTTCGGAAGCGATGCTGCTGAAACGTGCCTGCCCTCCCTGCCCTCACTGTGGGTCGATCACGATCCAAGAAGTGAGGGCAGGGAGGGCAGGCACTATCGCTTCCAGCAATCCAAGTCAGTAGTCGTCCGGCATTAGCACGCAGGTTGACGATCGATCTGCTTCCGTGATGACCCAGGCGCAGAGGGCGCATCCAGGTTCGAGCTGGTAGCTGGAGAGAATCCGGCCACCGTGCTCGATAGCGTGCTCGTTGGCCTGAAGGTCAGCGTGAGATATATGGCCGAAGTCACCGGTGACGTGGTGGGTGAGCAGTGAAAGGGGCGTGATGTTGTGCTCCAGCGGCGCGGCCAGAGCGGCCAGAGCGGCGGGAGTGGCGAATAGGCGGCCTGTTTGGAATCGGGTAAGCAAAGCTGAGGAGATCATCGATCAACTCCTAAAAGGTAGGGAAAAAGGGCCTTAAAACGGTCATGGCACTAGTAGGCGTGATTCGCCCGGTAATGGTCAGGGCTGGGGTGGTGAGGAATATGGTTTGGTTGCATGCTGCTGGCAGAAAGTCAGTAGGGCTTTGTCGATGCGGTGGTCGGCAGGAACGACCACGACGATGAATTGGCCGCTATCCGATAGGATGTAGGCAATCTCGTAGATCCCATCGTATGCCTCGACCCACTCGAAGGTGGGTGAGTTGTCGGTAAAGTGGCTTTGGAACAGTGGCCAGGCTGCTGCTTCTTCCAGCGAACCCATGCTGTCGCCGGGTTCGACGATGAAGAATTGTCCAAAATCGTTGGTCCACTGATCTGCGTCGAGTTGGATCTCGCCGATCCTGCGTTCGACATACCGACGAATCGCTTCGTCCTCTAGTCCTGACACTTCAGCAGGTGTGCTTATGCGTTGCATCGCGAATCCTCCTGATCAGCCTTTGCACTGCCCTTTCTTGGCTTTTGTATGTTCTGTGGCTGGCGCTTCAGAGTTGTCAGGCGCAGGCAGATCGTCGTCCGTTGCGTCATCGTCGCTGGTGTCTGATGCGTCGGTGGTGCTGGCTGGGGTGGCTTTGGCGGTCGCTTTCTCTTCAGGTGCCAAGTCGATCAGATCTCCTGGCAGGTCTAGCAGGCCAGTTTTCCAGGCTTCCCAGTCTTCACCGAGGATGTGGCGGCTGGTCTGCTCGGGGGCTGGCAGCAGCAGCCCTTCGGCACGCAGAGCGGCAGCGAGGAACCCGGCGTTGTTCGCCGAGCGAGACTTAAAGGCGGCAGCAAAGCGTTTTGACAACATCGCTTCACCTTCCTTGATGCCTTCGACGCAGGCCTCGATCTTTTCGATGGTCAGCAATTCGCGAGAGAACCAGCCGGAGCTATCGTTGTTCATGATGCGAATCCAGATGTTGTCCCGGCCTTCGTCAGCGAGAACTTCGTAAGTGATGCGGCCGGTCGAGTACTGGCCAACTTTGGCTGCTTCGCGAGTCTTCAGGCGTAGTGCGGTAATTGGGTTGGTCATTGTTGGTTCTCCAGAAACGAAAAAACCCCATGGCCGAGTTGGCCATGGGGTGAGAGTGAGGACAGGGAGGGTAGGCGCTACTCTTCAGCTAGCGCTCGAACTTGAGTTTTAGTGATGCGGAGAAGTGGCGCGGCAGGGCTGCATTCTTCCATGCGGCTGTTGGAGCGATGCGAAAGATGATTGGTGGCTGGGGGCGCTGACTGATGCTGGCTTGTACGCGCCGGGTACAAATAGTGACGTTGATCATGGTGGTTTCCTGGCGTTGAGTGAATTGAAAAAGCCCAAGTATTTTGGGCTTTTGGTTTCAGGCCAGGAAAATAATATATGTATGATTTTGTCATCAACTCTAACTCCACGGTTTCCAACGTGGAGTTTTCATCATGTCGAGAAAATGGAGGCCAAGAAGTAGTCCTATGATCAATGTGACTGCGAAAGCAGCTGAGCGTCTTTTGGTAAATAAAAAGTACTCAGTTAGGAGGATTTGGATGTGGAGGTTACTCTGGATATAGCTCTGAAGCACACGCAGTAACTTCGTCTACGCAGCCCTTTTCTATTTCTCCATTTGATATTAGATATATTTGATTGTCGTCAATTTTTAGTGTTTGTGATTTTGTTTTTATTGTATTGCTGTAAGGCCCTTCGTACTCAATGAAGGTTCCTGATGTCCCATAGCTTTCTATTCGTGCGAGCCCACTTTGGTTGATAGTGATGCTTTGTTGAGTTCCAGTGCCACCGTAGAAGTTGAAGAAGCTCTTACCGGTAAATGGAAGTGTGGTGGAGTTTTTGGCTTTTGGTTCGGGTTGCTGCGCCGCTCCCATTCTGATGGTTATAGTTAGTTTCCAGTTATCTTCAGATCTTATTAGCTGAAGTGGCTGTTCCTTGCCGTTGGGGTTTTTAACGTAGACCGTTGCGGAATTTCCATCTGCACTGATCTCTTCTTTTATGATTTCAGCGCGACCTGGCTCTTGAGCGGCTGCAATCATCATGGGGAGCCAGAGTGCAGCCTCTGGAGTTAAATACTTTGCTGCTTCCGCAGCATTCTCATTTTCTGTCGCGGAAATGAATTCTTCTACAGTGGAAGATGGGGTTTCTTGAGGGCTGCAGCCCACCAGTGATATTAGTGCTGATAGCATAGCGAGCTTAGTGATTTTCTTCATGGGTTTATCTTTGTGTGAGTGATGGTTTCTATTGTGTATTACTAATTTATCTTTGGTTTATTCTGCTGCGAGTCTGCAGGATTAGTGGTTTGATTTCTTGGCTGCGGTTTATGGGAGTTTCAGTTCGGTTCTCGTATTGGAAAGCTCGATCAACACGTTCCTGGCACTGCAAAATGTGCAGCCGACTCGCCATGTCTGGAATGCTAAAGGAGAGGACATCTTGAACAAGTCCGACGAGCCTGCGAGGCAATGGCCTCACAGGCATGAGGGGTCTTGTTTCTGCTACAGCGTACAAATTTAGGCAGTTTCTAGCATTGGTATTTGCATGCCAATTTTTGCTGAGGCAAAATTCATGTCTCCGCTTGCAATTGATTGGCCTTTAAAACCTGCGCCTATTAAGTCTTTTATGTAAAGTTTGTTATATATAAAGGCAAAAATAATATTACTCAAACCCATTGTAAATATGGCCAGAACAAACTGAATTAACGTATATTTCCAGTCTCCCCGAAAAAGTGCAGGGAAGCAGCCGAAAAGGAGTGTTGTCCATGAGAAGCCAACGGGAGCTTCCTTCATTGCGCCCGTATGAGGGTTTTTGAAAATTATTGATGTGTATGCCATTTGCTTCTCCAACTGTCTGATAGTATATAAGTTATATGATGTCTGTCATGCCACTGGGTAGTACGTTGTTATTAATACTGGCTTTCGTAATTAAACAAGCCATGGGTCGGTTGGCGGGCACCTAGAGTTAATCCGCTATTTCCCAGATTAAATTTTCCCCATCAGTTGTGACGCTGACGGCTAATTTTTCCTCGCCATCAGGGCTTGATACTTCAAGAAGCCCACGATATTTATTATCGCCTTCTTGAATAAGAGTTAGATCTTTTATTACTACTGATTTGAGCTCAGCGTTTTTGCCAAACTCTTGCTGAATGCTTTCCTTAACTGCGGTGGTAAGCTCGGCGTTCGAGGCGTGAGCGACTTCTAGACAAAGCATGGACAGTAAGATAGCTAATGCGGCTTTTATTTTTTTTGACTTACAAGTCATCTGAGACTCCGCACATGAGGCTGAAGATAGGAATTTGTACTGATGGTTGGCAGCGGTGTCTTGGGGCTGCATGTCATCGCTGAGTACCGCAAGATTGCATGAGCGATGTCTTTCGGGTTTCGTGGCTGGGGGTGTTGATGTGCCAAGAGGACTTTTTAGCGCTGGGTAAGGGGGACGAAGATGCTGATGTGCGTGCACGGCGTTAGTTAATGCAGCTCGGCAGCGCTTGAGCAGTCCATTCTTGGCTGTGAACATAGTTGTGGCGCCTTCCTTGACTTGTGATACCAGCGAGCCCGTTAGCAATATCTCCAAACTCTGCACGAAGACTACTGGTCTTGAGGGCATTTTGCCACTAGGTTCTGTGCGAAAAATAGCGGTGAAGACACCGCAGCGTGCGAACGGGAGAAAGTAATGCGGCGCTGCTGTGAGGTTGGCGGGGGGCAGAAATGGCTTGTTGAGGGAATGCTGGTGCTTGCAAGGCCTCTACGTAGGCCGAGGTCGCCGAGAAGGTTATAGGCTGTGCTACTGAGCCTTTCCTAGGGCGTTGGGTGGGGACGTGTGTTGGTTTGTGGCGTGGACCGAAAATGGCCCGTAGGGCTGTCTTGGGAGGCCCAGAAAGCAAAAAGCCCCAGCGCATGGCTGAGGCTTTTTGTTCGGTATTAGTGGTGCCCAGAGACGGAATCGAACCGCCGACACGGGGATTTTCAATCCCCTGCTCTACCGACTGAGCTATCTGGGCAACGGGGCGCATTAGAAGCCTTTTTCGATAACCCGTCAAACATTTTTTGAAAAATATTTAATTATTACCGTCGCTTACGGACCGAGCCCCGTAAAACCGGGGGTTATTCGGTCGGCGGAACGTAGCCTTCAGCTTGTGCGTATTCTTCACCGCTGAAGAATTTATCCATCTCGCCCTGCAAATATTTTCGATCTTCAGCGTTCATCATGTTCAAGCGCTTTTCGTTGATCAGCAAAGTCTGGTGTTTTTGCCAGTCAGCCCAGGCCTTGGCCGAAACATGATCAAAAATGTCCTGGCCTTTGGCGCCCGGAAACGGAGCGCGCTCAAGGGCAGGCAGTTCTTCTTTGTACTTGCGGCAGATGATGGTGCGGGTCATGAGGACTCTCCAGCGTTCAATAGGTCGGCTGCGCGTTTGAGCAGCTTCTTGACCGGGGCAGCAAGGCCCAGGCGCGGCGGGGTGGCGAGGTTATACCAGAGCCAGTCGGCCTCGGCCACGTGATGGTCGGACTCCTTGACGTGGATCAGCCAGGGTTCGATGGCCAGTTGAAAATGGCTAAAGGTATGGGTAAGGCCCGCCAGTGGGTGCTGTGCGCCCAGGGTCAGTGAGTGTTGCAGTGCCAAATGCTCGATATCTTGAAGGTCATCGAGTTCGGGCAGGCTCCAAAGTCCCCCCCACAAACCGCTCGACGGGCGACGATAAAGCAGGATCGCCCCTTCGGCGTTCGCCAGCATCGGCATCAAGGTGCGCTTCAGCGGAACGGTTTTGCGCGGCTTGGGGATCGGGTAGCGCGTCTCAAGCCCCAGCAAGTGCGCTTGGCAGCCGCTTTCGAGCGGGCACAGCAAGCAACTCGGTTTGCTGCGGGTGCAGAGTGTGGCGCCCATGTCCATCATGGCCTGGGTGTAGGCGTTCACGCGATCGTGGGGGGTAAAACGCTCGGCGGTGGCCCACAGCTGTTTGGCGACCTTGGGCTCGCCGGGGTAGCCCTCTTGCGCCGTATAGCGCGCAAGCACCCGCTTGACGTTGCCGTCGAGGATCGGCGCCCGCAGGCCCATGCTCAGGCTGGCAATCGCTCCGGCGGTGGACAAGCCGATGCCTGGCAGTTCAACCAGCTTTTCAACGTCGCGGGGGAATTCGCCGCCATGTTCGGCGACAACGATTTTGGCGGTCTTTTGCAAGTTGCGCGCACGGGTGTAATAGCCAAGGCCGGTCCACAGGTGCAGCACTTCGTCTTCCGGGGCTGCAGCCAGTGCCTGGACCGTTGGCAATGAGGCCATGAAGCGGTCGAAGTAGTTCAGCACGGTGCTGACCTGGGTTTGCTGCAACATGATTTCCGAGACCCACACCCGATACGGCGTGATGCCCTGTTGCCAGGGCAGGTCATGGCGGCCGTGGTGGTCATACCAGTCCAGTACCGCCGTTGAAAATTGCTCGTTTCTCATCGGTTGAACAGCCCCTTGAGGGCGTTTTTGAGTTCAGGGCTGACTCTGTCACCGAGTTTTTCTTCAAGCTTTTCGCTGAGTTTGTTACCCGCCACTTTGGCCGCGACCTTGCCCAGGCCTTCTTTATCCAGGCGGCAAGCCTTGGCGCCCAGTTCCAGCGGGCCACGGCAGCGCAATGGCAGCTCGATGCCGACAAAGTTCTTGCCGACCTGGCAGGCTGGGTCCGGCATGGCGCGGGTGTCGCCTTCGATGATGATGCCGATGCGGTAGTCCATGCCCAGAACGCGCAGGTCAATGTCGCCATCGCCTTTTACGCTCAGGCCGGGCATGCGCACGACCATGTCCGGATTGCTGGCTACGCCGTTACGGAACACCAGGCTGCCCTTGAGCTCCTTGAACGGCGTGTCTTTGCCTAGCGGTGCGCCACTCAGGGTTTTGCGATTCAGGGTGGAGATGCCTTTGCACAATTGCTGTTCGAGGTTGGCATTGAGCAGTACGCCGTCATTGAGCACAAAGTTGGCCGTGCCGTTGAGGCTCGAAATCAGCGCGCTCTGGCTGTTGCCGCTGCCCGTGACGTTGCTGTTGAGGGTCAGCAGGCCGGTCACAGGTGGTTTTTGACCCTGGCTCTGCAGGATTTTTTCAACCGGGACATTGGTGATGCGGGTCTGCAGTTTGATCACCGGCAGTATCGGTTGTACGTCCAGGCTGCCGTTGGCTGCAAAGCTGCCTTTGTAGAGATTGCCGCTCAGGTTTTCGAGGGTCAGCACGCCAGCCTTGCTGTTGGCCTTGAGCGCGGCATTCTGGATGGGCAGTTTGCTGAGGGTCAGTTGGCCAAAACTGATGTCGGCATTGAGGTCCAGGGTCTTGAGGCGAGCCACTGGAATGATTTTGGTCGTGCTCCAACCGCTTTTGGTCGGCGCGTCCGGCAGGGGTGTATCGCCCGATGCGGCCAGTGCGTTGGCTTCGCCGCCCTGTACTTCAGTCTTGCGGGCGACACTGGCGCTATTGGCTTCGGCTGAGGGTGGCGGCATGTAGCGATCAGCGTCGAACGTGTCGCCTTTGAGCTGGATGCGAACGGCCTGTTTGGCGAAGTCCTCAATGGCGATGAGCCCGGTGAAGGTGCTGTCATCGACTTTCAGGTTGAGTTCGTCAAAGGTCACGCTGGTCGGCGTGCCTGACAGGCGGCTGACCAGTTCGACTTTGCTCAGGCTTTCGGGAGCCATCGCAGGCAGCGGGTGCCCGATGCTGTCGAGGAATCTGGCCAGGTCAAGCTGGGCGATGGACAGGCCGCCGCTGATTTGCGGGTTGTCGCTCAGGTTGTTGGCCTTGAGTTCACCCAAAGCCCGAAGTTGGTTGGCGGATAGCTTCAGGCTGCTCCATTCGGCGACGTTCGCCGCCAGATCAACCAGAATTTGCCCTTGCGCGGCGAACGTCATGGTTTTGCCTTGCAGCGGCTCACCGGAGGCTTCGCCCGTGACTTTCATGTCTTCAAACTGATAGCGCTTGAGTACGCGGTCAAAACGCAACTTGCCGTCGACTTCGGTCTTGACCCGCATCACGGGCTGGTTGGTGCCCAGGAAGGCGGTCAGTTTGACCGGGATGCTGGTGGCTTCGTGAACCGGGCCGGTGCTGAGCTGGATGCTCTCAGCGCTGAATTGTTTACCGCTTTGCTCGTCGTTGTACTCAACCCGTGCATTGTTCACGGTCAGGCTGTCGATATCGAGCTTGAGCGGCTGGCTGACGCTCTCGGGCTTGCTGGCCGGGGCGGGCTCAGTGCTGGCGGTTGCGGCGGTTTCAGGGGGCGTTGCTGGCTTGCCGATATCCTGCCAGTTGCCGTGACCGTCCTTGTTGCGGGTCAGGCGCAGGTTCAGGCCTTCGACACGCACATCGCTCATTTGCACTTCTTTGCGCAACAGCGGCAGCACACGCACGGACAAACCGAGCATTTGCAGATCGGCGAAAGGTTGGGCAGGCGCAGCCAGGGTTGCCACGGTGGCGTCGTGCAGCTCCAGACCAAGCCAGGGGAAGAGGCTCCAGCCGATGTCGCCATTGAGGGTTAGCTCAATGTGGGCTTTGTCACGGGCTATCTGGCGGATCTCGTCTTTATAGTCGTTGGGATCGAACAGATGGCTGAGGGCAAAGCCCAGGGCCACGATGATCAGCAACAATCCGAGAAGCACCAGACCCAGGATTTTGCCGAACGCTTTCATGGGCGAGTCCTTGTAAGTCTGTGTGAGAGTAAGTTTTAAATTCAGCCGCAGAGTATAGCGCCACGCGCCGGCCGACTGGGGGTGGATAGTGACGTATCTGGTAGGTGACTAAAGACCACATCAGGTTGGGCCTTTTCCTGCATTCAAATGTTAATCTTCGCCTGTTTTCCAGTATTTCTGCGGCGCATTGTCGCGCCTCGAACTTGGCCCGATAAAAGCGACTGTGTGCCGCAAGGCGCCAAAGTCAGGGGTTGAGCGTGTCTGGAAAACCACTTCATTACCTGGGGGAAATATCCATGAATACCAGCACCGCTGCGGGCAGTCCTGCTCCACAGCCTGCGTTCCTGTCCAAGGAGCGCATCATCGCCAGACCCGGCTTCAACCGCTGGCTGGTGCCGCCAGCCGCATTGGCCATCCACTTGTGCATCGGCATGGCCTATGGCTTTTCGGTGTTCTGGTTGCCGCTGTCCAAAGCCCTGGGCGTGACTGCGCCTGTGGCGTGTGCACCGGACATGAGTTTTATCGCACAAGTGTTTTCGTCGCAATGCGACTGGCCGATTTCGATGCTCGGCTGGATCTACACCCTGTTTTTCATCTTCCTCGGTTGCTCGGCAGCCGTATGGGGTGGCTGGCTTGAGCATGCCGGGCCGCGCAAGGCCGGTGTGGTGTCGGCGCTGTGCTGGTGTGGTGGCTTGCTGATTTCCGCGCTGGGGATTTATACCCACCAGATCTGGCTGATGTGGCTGGGTTCGGGGGTCATTGGCGGTATCGGCCTGGGGTTGGGCTATATCTCGCCGGTGTCGACGCTGATCAAGTGGTTTCCGGACAAGCGTGGCATGGCCACGGGCATGGCGATCATGGGGTTTGGGGGCGGTGCAATGGTGGGTGCTCCCCTGGCGGCAGCGCTGATGAACCATTTTGCCGGGCCTGACGGCGTGGGCGTGTGGCAGAGCTTCGTGGCAATGGCGGCGATCTACTTCGTGTTCATGATAGGCGGTGCCTTGTCGTACCGCGTTCCGCCCACCGGCTGGAAGCCTGAGGGCTGGAAAGCTCCCGCCAAAAAGGCGGCCAACGCGATGATCACCCAGCGCCATGTGCACGTCAGCGTGGCCTGGAAAACACCGCAGTTCGCCCTGGTGTGGCTGGTGCTGTGCCTGAACGTCTCGGCCGGTATCGGTATCCTGGGCATGGCTTCGCCATTGTTGCAGGAAGTATTCGCAGGCAAGTTGTTGGGCAATGACCTGACATTCAGCCAGCTGGATGCTGGGCAGTTGGCGCAAATTGCGGCGATTGCGGCGGGCTTCACCGGTTTGTTGAGCCTGTTCAACATTGGCGGGCGATTCTTCTGGGCCTCGTTCTCGGATTACCTGGGGCGCAAAAACACCTACTTTGTGTTCTTCGCACTGGGGTTTGCGCTGTACGCGATGATCCCGAACCTCGGTCATCTGGGTAACGTTTCGCTGTTTGTGGCAGCGTTCTGCATCATCTTGTCGATGTACGGCGGCGGTTTTGCCACGGTACCGGCGTATCTGGCAGACCTGTTCGGCACGCAAATGGTCGGCGCGATCCACGGACGCCTGCTGACGGCCTGGGCGGCCGCGGGCGTGCTGGGGCCGGTGTTGGTCAACTACCTGCGCGAGTATCAGCTGAGCATCGGGGTTGAGCGTGCGGCAGCGTATGACATCACCCTGTACATCCTCGCAGGGCTGCTGGTGCTGGGCTTTATCTGCAACTTGCTGGTGCGTCCGGTGGCAGACAAATACTTCATGACCGACGCTGAACTGGCTGCTGAGCAGGCGCTGGGCCATGACAAGGGTGCGGATGCCAGCACTTCGCTTGAGTGGAAAGCGGCACCGGGTAGCCAGCCATTGGTTATCGCGGCCTGGCTGGCCGTGGGCATTCCTTTGTTGTGGGGTGTTTGGGTGACGGTGCAGAAGACGGCGGTGTTGTTTAACTGATCCAGCGGCGCCTTTGTAGTCGCTGCCGAAGGCTGCGATAAGGCCCGAAGGGCCTTCCTGCAAGCTTGCAAGCGCGAGCCCTGCGGGCCCGATCGCAGCCTCCGGCAGCGACTACAAAATCTGCAGTGGCCGTCACTCCGTCACCCCGCATCACCCTTAATGTTTTTGTTTGCCAGACCCGTGCCTATAATGGCCACCTTTTTCGCCCAATGATTTTGCGGAGCTGGTGATGGCCGAACGTAAGGCGTCAGTCGAGCGCGATACTCTGGAAACCCAGATTAAAGCCTCGATCAACTTGGATGGTACCGGTAAGGCCCGATTTGATATCGGCGTTCCTTTTCTTGAGCACATGCTCGACCAGATCGCCCGACATGGGTTGATCGACCTGGACATCGAGTGCAAAGGCGACCTGCATATCGACGATCACCATACCGTCGAGGATGTTGGCATTACCCTGGGTAAAGCCTTCAGCGAAGCAGTCGGCGATAAAAAAGGCATGACTCGCTACGGTCACGCTTATGTCCCGCTGGATGAAGCGCTGTCACGTGTGGTCATCGACTTTTCCGGTCGTCCCGGCCTGCAAATGCATGTTCCTTACACCCGCGCCACCGTCGGCGGCTTCGACGTTGACCTGTTCCAGGAGTTCTTTCAGGGCTTCGTGAACCACGCCAACGTCAGCCTGCACATCGACAACCTGCGCGGCACCAACACCCACCACCAGATCGAAACGGTGTTCAAGGCTTTTGGCCGCGCGTTGCGCATGGCCGTTGCGCTGGATGAGCGCATGGCCGGGCAAATGCCTTCTACCAAGGGCGTGCTCTGATGCAGACAGTGGCGGTTATCGATTACGGCATGGGTAACTTGCACTCGGTGGCCAAGGCGCTGGAGCATGTGGGCGCCGGTCGAGTGCTGATTACCAGCGAAGCCAGCGTGATTCGCGAAGCCGACCGCGTGGTATTTCCGGGTGTGGGCGCGATTCGCGACTGCATGGCGGAAATCCGTCGCCTGGGTTTTGACTCGCTGGTGCGTGAAGTCAGCCAGGATCGTCCGTTCCTCGGCATTTGCGTGGGCATGCAAGCCTTGCTCGACAGCAGTGAAGAGAACGGCGGCGTTGACTGCATTGGCCTGTTCCCGGGTGCCGTGAAGTTCTTCGGCAAGGACCTGCACGAAGACGGCGAGCACCTCAAGGTGCCGCACATGGGCTGGAACGAGGTGCAACAAAAAGTGGATCACCCGCTGTGGCACGGTATCCCCGACCTGGCGCGTTTTTACTTTGTACACAGCTACTACATTGCGGCGGGCAATCCCCGCCAGGTAGTCGGTGGCGGGCATTACGGCGTCGATTTCGCCGCAGCGCTGGCTGAGGGCTCGCGCTTCGCGGTGCAGTTCCACCCGGAAAAAAGCCATACCCACGGCTTGCAGCTGCTGGAAAACTTCGCGGCCTGGGATGGTCGCTGGTAATGGCGCCTCGCAAAAAGCCGCCGATTCTCACGCTCACCCCCGAGCAAGAGAACGAAGCCAACAGCAAGATAAAACGCTTTATGGAAGACCGCTTCGAGCTGGACCTGGGTTCGTTCGAAGCGGCTGAAATCCTTGAGCTGTTCACCCGCGAAATCGCGCCGCATTACTACAATCGCGCGATTTTCGATGTGCAAACGCACCTCAAAGAGAGGTTCGAGAGCATCGAAAGCGACGTGTGGGCGCTCGAGAAGAACTGATTTCCGAGTCTCAGACTCCCGAATTTGAAGGTTTGCCACATGCTGATTATTCCTGCTATCGATCTTAAAGACGGTGCTTGTGTACGCCTGCGTCAGGGCCGTATGGAAGATTCCACGGTGTTCTCTGATGACCCGGTGGCCATGGCCGCCAAATGGGTAGAAGGCGGTTGCCGCCGTCTGCACCTGGTCGACCTGAACGGTGCGTTCGAAGGCCAGCCGGTCAACGGTGACGTGGTGACGGCCATTGCCCGCTTGTACCCGCAGTTGCCGATCCAGATCGGCGGCGGCATTCGCTCCCTGGAAACCATCGAGCACTACGTCAAGGCAGGCGTGAGCTACGTGATTCTGGGCACCAAGGCAGTCAAGAACCCTGAGTTCGTGGCCGAGGCGTGCCGTGCGTTCCCGGGCAAGATCATTGTCGGCATGGATGCCAAAGACGGCTTCGTGGCCACCGACGGCTGGGCTGAAGTCAGCACCGTGCAGGTCATCGACCTGGCCAAGCGTTTCGAAGCGGACGGCGTGTCGGCCATCGTTTATACCGACATCGCCAAAGACGGCATGATGCAGGGCTGTAACGTCAGCTATACCGCTGCATTGGCCGCTGCTACCAGCATCCCGGTCATCGCCTCGGGTGGTATTCACAATCTGGGTGATATCAAGGCCCTGATGGATGCCAAGGCTCCGGGCATCGTGGGCGCCATTACGGGTCGTGCAATCTATGAAGGCACGCTGGATGTGGCTGAGGCGCAAGCCTTCTGCGACAGCTACAAGGCCTGAGGAGAGACCCATGGCGCTGGCCAAACGCATCATCCCTTGCCTGGACGTGGATAACGGCCGGGTTGTAAAGGGCGTCAAGTTCGAGAACATTCGCGATGCTGGCGACCCGGTAGAAATCGCCCGTCGCTACGACGAGCAGGGTGCTGACGAGATTACCTTTCTCGACATCACCGCCAGCGTCGATGGCCGCGACACCACGCTGCATACCGTTGAGCGCATGGCCAGCCAGGTGTTCATTCCGCTGACCGTGGGCGGTGGCGTGCGCTGCATCCAGGACATTCGCAACCTGCTCAATGCCGGTGCGGACAAAGTCTCGATCAATACCGCTGCGGTGTTCAACCCGGAGTTTGTGGGCGAAGCGGCGCAGCATTTTGGTTCGCAATGCATTGTGGTCGCGATTGATGCGAAGAAAGTCTCTCAGCCGGGCGAAACCCCGCGCTGGGAAATCTTCACCCATGGCGGGCGCAAGCCTACCGGGCTCGATGCAGTCGAATGGGCCATGAAGATGGAAGGCCTGGGCGCTGGCGAGATCCTGCTGACCAGCATGGACCAGGACGGCATGAAAAACGGTTTTGACCTGGGCGTGACACGTGCCATCAGTGATGCGCTGGGTATTCCGGTGATCGCCTCGGGCGGCGTTGGCAACCTGCAGCATCTGGCCGACGGCATCCTTGAAGGTCACGCCAGTGCGGTGCTGGCGGCGAGTATTTTCCACTTTGGTGAATACACGGTGCCAGAGGCCAAGGCATACATGGCCGAGCGCGGGATCGTGGTTCGCTAAACCCAAAGGCTACTGGACAGCATGGCGTGCCCACGGCACTCTTGAGCACGCCATGGATTTAGGTCGCCAGTCATGTTTAAACGCTTTTTGCTCGTTCTCGCCGGTTCCACCCTGTGGCTGGCGAGTACCGCTTCTGCGGTTGATGCGTCGCATTCTTCGATCGTGCTGCTGACTGAAAACTTCCCGCCGTACAACATGGCAAAAAACGGCAAAAACTTTGCGCAAAACGAAAATATTGAAGGCATCGCCGTCGATATTCTGCGTGAAACCTTCAAACGTGCCGGTATCCCCTACAGCATGACCCTGCGTTTCCCTTGGGAGCGTATCTACCACCTTGCCCTCGAAAACCCCGGATACGGCGTGTTTGTCGCAGCCCGCGTGCCCGAGCGTGAACAGCTCTTCAAGTGGGTCGGCCCGCTTGGCCCGGATGACTGGGTGTTGCTGGCGCGAGGGGACAGCCCGATTACCCTGACCTCGCTTGAGCAGGCTCGCCAGTACAGAGTGGGTGCTTACAAAGGTGACGCCATTGCCTTGTCCCTTGAGAAGCAGGGGTTGGCGCCGGTGATTGTGTTGCGCGATCAGGACAACGCCAAAAAGCTGCAGGCCGGGCAAATCGACCTGTGGGCCACAGGTGCTCCGGCAGGGCAATTCCTGGCGCGTCAGGTAGGCATTTCAGGGTTCAAGACGGTGTTGCGCTTCAATCAGGCCGAGCTGTTTCTGGCGTTGAACAAAGATGTGCCGGACGAGGTGGTGAGCAAGCTGCAGAAGGCGCTGGATGAGTTAAGGGCTGAAGGCGTGGTTGAGAAGATCCGCGCCAACTACCTGTAACGAAGATCCCCATCACTGTGGGAGCAAGCTTCAGCGATAAACCCCGTCCTTCCCGTGCCCGGCCATGGCCTTGTTGCTGCGTACGCCGATCATTTGCCGGATGTCGATCCAGTCAATTCCCTGGGCCTTGAGCTTGGGCAGTTCACGTTCAAGCACGGCAAGGGTTTGCGGATAAGGGTGGCCGATCATCACCGCCGAGCCTTGTTTGTGGGCCAGTTTGATGGCGGTTTCCAGTTGCGTGGTGATGGCTTGCTCGGTACGTACATCATCGAGAAAAACATCACGGGACACGCTGGCCAGCCCGATTTTCTGCGCCTCGGCTGCCGCAACGGTCTGCGCGCTGGTGCGACTGTCGACAAAGAATTTGTGGCGTTGCTGCAAGTTGCCCATCAGCCAGGCCATCGCTTGCGGCTGTGAGGTCATGCGGCTGCCCATGTGGTTGTTGATGCCA
The DNA here is from genome assembly GCF_037055275.1 of Pseudomonas sp. ML2-2023-3. NCBI lineage: Bacteria > Pseudomonadati > Pseudomonadota > Gammaproteobacteria > Pseudomonadales > Pseudomonadaceae > Pseudomonas > Pseudomonas sp. ML2-2023-3. Next base: position 422,602 of record NZ_CP146343.1, on the reverse strand, counting down.
CTGGTGTAGGGCACGGCCTTGAACGCGGCGTTGAGGCGTCTTTCAAGTTCGTCGACAGGCAGGTCCGGGTGCCAGGCAAAGGGCCCGGTGGCCGGGTCCATTGGCATGTGCAAAATGACGATCTTGCCGGCCTTGTAGGCCTCGCGGGCAAATTCTGCTGCATGGGGGGTGTCAGGCATCACGGCCGCAGTGACCGGGCCGGGCAAGGCCAGCACGCGGCGATCACGTGGCAGGTTTTGCCCCAGGTCATCGATGATCAGGCTCAGGTAAGCCTTGTGCGGCGCGGCTTGCTGGCTGGCCGGTGTCCCATGTGCGACGCCGGCCAGGCAGCAGAGCAGGGCGAAAGCTAGAGAAAGACGCACCTCAATTGCCGCGTGTAATGCTCAAACCCTTGAGCAGGCTCAGAGCCTGGCTCAGCTGGAAGTCATCATCCTGCGGCATTGGCTTGGCTTTGGGGTTGGAGCCGGACGGTTTGTCGGCGCCGCCATTGCCATTGCCAAGGTGACCTTGCAGGTCGGCTTCCTTGTAGTACTCGGTGTCTTGTTCACGAGTGATCTTGGCGCGGCTGACTTCAATGTCCGGGACAATGCCCTGGGCCTGGATCGAGCGTCCGTTCGGGGTGAAGTACAGCGCCGTGGTGATTTTCAGCGCGCGGTCGTTGTTCAGTGGCAGTACGGTTTGCACCGAGCCTTTACCGAAGCTGGTGGTGCCCATGACCACGCCGCGTTTCTGATCTTGCAGGGCGCCGGCGACGATTTCCGATGCCGAAGCGCTGCCGCCGTTGATCAACACCACCAATGGAACGCCTTCGCTCAGGTCCTTGCCGGTGGCCGAGAAGCGCAGCTCCGAGTTCGCGATGCGGCCCTTGGTATAGACGATCAGGCCTTTGGTGATGAAATGATCGACCACTTCAACCGCCGATTGCAGCACGCCACCCGGGTTGTTGCGCAGGTCGAGGATGATGCCCTTGAGTCGCTTGTTGCCGTTTTCCCTGCGCAGTTTGGACAGCGCCGAGGCCACTTCTTCGCCGGTCTTGACCTGGAACTGGGTGATACGGATGTAGCCGTAACCGTCTTCCAGCAGTTGGGCCTTGACGCTCTTGACCTGGATATTGGCCCGGGTCAGGGTCACGTCAAACGGCGTGCCGCCATTGCGCACCAGGGTCAGGGTGATTTTCTGACCGATCTTGCCGCGCATTTTATCAACGGCTTCGGTCATGCTCAGGCCGCGTGTGGGCTGGCCATTGATCTTGACGATAAAGTCGCCCGCCTGAATGCCGGCCTTGCTGGCAGGGGTGTCGTCGATCGGAGAGACGATCTTGATGTTGCCGTCTTCGGTGCCGACTTCGATGCCCAGCCCGCCGAATTCGCCGCTGGTGCTTTCCTGCAGTTCGGCGAAATCTTCGGGGCCAAGGTACGCAGAGTGCGGGTCAAGGTTGCTGAGCATGCCTTTGATGGCATTCTCCAGCAGGGTTTTGTCGTCCACCGGCTCAACATATGCAGCCTTGATCCGATCCATGACCTCGGCAAATGTACGCAGCTCCTCCAGAGGCAGAGGCGCCTTGGTGCTGGCAGCGGCGCCGGCTGGCGCGATGGTTGGCTCGGCAGCAAATGCCATTGGCGAGCCGATCACCAGAGCGATCGTCAGGGCCAGCGAGTTGAGGCGGGACAAATGCGGCATGTTGAGCGAACTCCTACGTATTAAAGGTGATGGACTCATCCCTGAGTGCGACACCATTGTGCAGGGTCGCTTGGGCGGCCCTGCTGACGAATAGCGAAATACAGTGCTGGTGTGGCTTGCCCGCCGCTGTTGCCCACGGTGGAGATCACTTCGCCAGCTTTAACGATGTCTCCGGCAGACTTGAGCAGCGTCTGATTGTGGCCGTACAGGCTTAAGTAACCATTACCGTGGTCCAGAATGACCAGCTGGCCTGCGCCGCGCAGCCAGTCGGCAAACACCACGCGACCACCGTGTACCGCGTGTACCTGGCTGCCGGCATTGGCGCTGATCATCACGCCGTCCCACTTGGTGCGCGAATCATCGCCACGGGTTTCACCGAAGCGTGCCAGCAATCGACCATCAACTGGCCATGGAAGTTTGCCCCGGGCCTGAGAAAAAACACCGCCGTAGGAAGCACCGGCACTGGACACCAATGCGCCCGGTGTTGACTGGACCGGTTTGCGCGGGGCGTCGGTGACCACCGATTCAGCCTCGCGCTGGCGTTTCTTCTCGGCTTCCTGCTGGGCGATCAAGGCTTTTTGTCGCGCCTGTTCGGCTTCGCGGGCCTGACGGGCGAGGGTTTCCTCGATGGTCTTGAGGACTTTAGCCAGATCGGCCTGATCCTGCTCGCGTGCCTGCAGTTTTTGATCGCGGTCTTTTACGTCGGTATTGAGCTTGGCCAGAACTTGCTGGCGCTCTGCGCGGACTTTGTCGAGTTCGGCACGCTGGGTGTCCAGGCTGCTTTTCTGAGTCAGCAACTGAGCCTGTTGCAGATTGATATCGGCTTCGACATTGGCCAGTTGGCGCAGGGTTTCGTTGAAACCCTTGAGCTGCTCCAGGCGGGCCTGGCTCAGGTAATCGTAATAGGTGAGGGTTCGGGCGAACTTCTCGGGGTTTTGCTGGTTGAGCAGCATTTTCAGGTATTCCTGACGCCCGCCCTGATAGGCGGCGCGGGCCTGAATGGCGATCAGGCGTTGCTGTTCAAGTTTTGCGCTGTGGAGTTTTTTTTTCTCGCTATCTAGGCGCAGCAGCTCGCCTTCACTCTTTTTTAGTTCTTGTTGCAGGGTTTCTACCTGCTTCTCCAGCTTGCCGATTTCGGTTTCGGTGCCGCGCAGGTCTTTCTGCACGCCGGATTTTTCTTCCTGGAGCTTGCCCAGGAGCTTTTTCAGCTCGCTGATATCCTGACGCGTGGCGTCAAGCTGCTGTTGGGTTTGCGCGCGCTCGTCGGCAAACGCCGGTTGGAGCAGGCATGCGAGGGTCAGGGCTATAAGGGCGCGAAGCATGGGGCGGGCGACACCTGGGGAACGGGACGGCCTAGTATGCCCGCCCTCGTCACCTATAAGAAATGGATGAAGGTGAAATTGTTGTAGTCGCTGCCGAAGGTTGCGAAGGGGTGCGTAGCAGCCCGTTTTAACAAAGCTCACGCTATCCCTTCATAGGGCCTCAGCCTTTATCGCAGCCTGCGGCAGCGACTACAGGGTTTACATTAGTCGACCAGAATCGATTTGCCGGTCATCTCTTCAGGCTGTGGCAGGCCCAGCAGTTTGAGCATGGTTGGTGCCACGTCGGCCAGCACGCCGCCTTCGCGAACCTTGAGCGCGCGCTTGCCGACGTAGATGAACGGGACAGGCTCGCAGGTGTGTGCGGTGTGAGCCTGGCCGGTGGTGTCATCTGACATCTGCTCCACGTTGCCGTGGTCAGCCGTGATCAGGGCTTCGCCGCCGACTTTGTCCAGGGCCTGGACAATCCGGCCCACGCAGGCATCCAGGCACTCAACCGCTTTGACGGCTGCGTCGAAGACACCGCTGTGGCCGACCATGTCGCCGTTGGCGTAGTTGACTACGATCACGTCATAACGCTGGTTCTTGATGGCATCGACGATGTGGTCGGTGACTTCGGGAGCGCTCATTTCAGGCTGCAGGTCGTAGGTGGCGACTTTTGGGGATGGCACCAGAATCCGCTCTTCACCCGGGAACGGCTCTTCACGCCCGCCCGAAAAGAAGAAAGTGACGTGGGCGTATTTTTCGGTTTCGGCAATGCGCAGCTGGGTTTTGCCGTTTTTGGCCAGGTAATCGCCGAGTACGTTTTCCAGGCTGCCGGGGGCAAATGCGCTTGGCGCCGGGATGCTGGCCGCGTATTGGGTCAGCATCACAAAGCCGGCCAGTTTTGGCTGGCGGGCGCGCTCGAACGCGTTGAAGTCGTCTTCAACGAATACGCGGGTCAGTTCCCGGGCGCGGTCGGCACGGAAATTCATGAAGACCACGGCGTCGCCGTCTTCAACCTTCACCGGCTCGCCGAGGGTGGTGGCTTTGACGAACTCGTCGCTTTCACCTCGGGCGTAAGCGGCGTCCAGACCTTCCTGGGCGGTAGCGGCGTTGAACTCGCCCTTGCCGTCGACGATCAGGTTGTAGGCCTGCTCTACGCGGTCCCAGCGATTGTCGCGGTCCATGGCGAAGTAACGGCCAATCAGACTGGCGATACGGCCTTTACCCAGATCCTTGAAGGCTTCGTCCAGCAGCTCGATGGACGACGAAGCGCTTTTTGGCGGTGTGTCGCGGCCATCGAGGAAGGCGTGCAGGTAGATTTTTTCGGCGCCGCGTTTAAACGCCAGCTCGGCCATCGCGATCAGGTGGTCCTGATGGCTGTGAACGCCGCCATCCGACAACAGACCCAGAATATGCACGGCCTTGCCTGCGGCCACAGCCTTGTCGACGGCGGCGCAAAGGGTCGGATTTTCAAAAAACTCGCCGTCACGGATCGATTTGGTGACGCGGGTGAAATCCTGATATACCACGCGGCCGGCGCCCAGGTTCATGTGGCCGACCTCGGAGTTGCCCATCTGGCCGTCTGGCAGACCGACATCCATGCCTGAACCTGAGATCAGGCCGTTCGGCATGCTCGCGCAAAGACGATCCAGCACCGGTTTCTTGGCCGAATAAACGGCGTTGTATTCGTGACTTTCACTGTGACCGAAGCCATCCAGGATGATCAGGACCAAAGGTTTAGGCGTGGTAGTCATAGATCCCACTCGTGGCTGGTTTATAAGAAGGTATGAAGAGGACGCGCAGTTTAAAGCGAAGTTCATGTGGCGTCACCGCCGGGCGGGGTTTGGCCGACCAAGGTGGCTGTGTATACTGGCCCACATTTTACGACCCTGGAACCTTCTGATGGTTGATCACCTGATTACATTTGCCACTGCTCACTACCTGCTTGTAGGCGCGTTTGTCATCCTGTTGGCGCTATTGATTGCTCACGAAATCAGCCGTGGCGGGCGCAGCATCAGCACTGGCGAACTGACCGGCCTGGTCAATCGCGACGAAGGTGTGGTGATTGATATTCGCCCGGTTAAAGACTTTGCCGCCGGCCACATCGTGGGAGCCCTGAACATCCCGCAAGACAAGCTGATGGCGCGCATTGCCGAGCTGGACAAGCACAAGGGCAAAACCATTATTCTGGTTGACGCTGCCGGTCAGCACTCGGGCTCCCACGCCCGTGAGCTGCTCAAGGCCGGTTACAACGCAGCCAAGCTGTCTGGCGGTATCTCCAGCTGGCGCGCTGACAACCTGCCAGTGGTGAAGTAAAGATGTCCAAGGTCATCGTTTACTCCAGCGACTACTGCCCTTACTGCATGCGAGCCAAGGCTCTGCTTGAGAACAAGGGCGTTGCCTTCGAAGAAATCAAGGTCGATGGCAAGCCACAGGTACGTGCCGAGATGGCTCAGAAGGCGGGTCGTACGTCGGTCCCGCAAATCTGGATTGGTGACAAGCATGTTGGCGGATGCGATGACCTGTTTGCTTTGGAGCGCGCAGGTAAATTGGATACGCTGCTGAACGTCTGACTCTCATTCTCTATAAGCCCCAAGATCAACAAGGATCTGTGATGACTGACCAACAGAACACCGCTGCTGTTAGCGATGAAGACACCGCTCCACAATTCTCCCTGCAGCGCATCTACGTGCGCGACCTGTCGTTCGAGGCCCCAAAAAGCCCGGCGATCTTCCGTCAGCAGTGGGAGCCGAGCGTTGGTCTGGACCTGAACACCCGTCAAAAGCCGCTGGAAGGTGACTTCCACGAAGTGGTTCTGACCTTGTCGGTTACCGTGAAAAACGGTGACGAAGTGGCCTTTATCGCTGAAGTGCAACAGGCTGGCATCTTCCTGATCAAAAACCTTGATCCGGCGTCGATGAACCACACCCTTGGCGCGTTTTGCCCGAACATCCTGTTCCCGTATGCCCGTGAAACCCTGGACAGCCTGGTAACTCGCGGCTCGTTCCCTGCGTTGATGCTGGCTCCGGTGAACTTCGATGCCCTGTACGCGCAAGAATTGCAGCGCATGCAGGAAGAAGGCAGCCCGACTGTTCAATAAACAGCCGATGCCAAAAAAAAAGCGCCTGAGGGCGCTTTTTTTGTGTGTGGGAGGTGTGTTTACTTGAAACCCAGCTGGCGCCAGGCTTCGTACACGGCAACCGCCACGGTGTTGGACAGGTTCAGGCTACGGCAGCCTTCGCGCATCGGCAGTCGCAGGCGGTGATCGCCGTCCAGCGCGTCGAGCACATCTGGCGGCAAACCACGGCTTTCAGGGCCGAACACAAAGGCATCGCCCTCGGCAAACTGCACGTCGTGAAAGGGCTTCGAACCTTTGGTGGTAAAGGCGAACAGGCGTGGATGACCCAGGCTTTCAAGGCAACTGGCCAGGTCGGCATGACGCTTGAGCGGCGCATACTCGTGGTAGTCGAGGCCGGCGCGGCGCAAGCGCTTGTCGTCCAGCTCAAAACCGATAGGCTCGATCAAATGCAGGTGGCAGCCGCTGTTGGCGCACAGCCTGATAATGTTGCCGGTATTCGGCGGAATTTCTGGTTGAAAAAGGATGACGTGAAACATGCACGGCTCCGAACTTAAAGATGGGCAGCATTCTACGCCTGAAGAGGACCCGCGACCGAAACTATGGCCACGGGTTTTAGGTTCTTTGGCGATAGTCGGTGTAATGGTAGGGATGATGATCGGTCGTTTGACTGCGCCAACCCCGGTAGAACTGCAACAGGTGGACGTGCTGGCGAACGGGTTGGTGGTGTGGTTCAGCGATGAGCCCAAGCTGCATGGTGAGCTGGTCGATGGCACCCTGGGGGTGTTGTTCGATGCCAAGGGCAAGCCGCAAAACGGCCAGTTAATGCTCAACGGCAAGAATGTGAACTGGCGGGTGCGGGATACGGACGCAGGTTTGCTGCTGACGGTGGTGGCAGCCCGTGCCTTGCAAGGCGACTGGGCCGGTGCGCCGCAGGATGGGCGCTGGCGTTTGCAGGTGAACCTGCGCGAGTAATAAAAGAGGGAATTCCAGCCTGCCTGTACCGGGTTCCCCAAAAGCGGTGTGCGCGTTGATGCAACAGGCATCAAGGCTGCGGGTGTAAAAGTGGGGAGTCTTGACCTGCCTGTATCAAGGTCCCCTAAAGCGGTGTTGCTTGTAATAGGTATTGCAGGGCGCGTGCCAATTTTTGTTTTTCTGTAGAAATTGCCTTATGAAAACGCAAAAGCCCCGGAATCCGGGGCTTTTGCGCATAACGCTCTCGCTAGGCTGAAAGCATTGATCTAGAGCTGTGCACGATATTGGGGCGGGTTGCTTTTGAGTGGTGCGGTCAGATCGAGTGCCCCTCAGGCCTCGTCGCCATCATCCTCGTCGCCATCGATCTTCATGCCCAGTTCCTTGATCTTGCGGGTCAAGGTGTTGCGGCCCCAGCCCAGCAGCACGGCAGCGTCCCGACGACGGCCCGCAGTGTGCTTGAGTGCCGTCTCGATCATGATCCGCTCAAAGGTAGGCACCGCACTGTCGAGCAAGTTGGATTGACCACGGCCCAGTGCCTGATCCGCCCACTGGCGTAGCGCCTGCTCCCAGTTGGTGACTGGAGAGGTGTCTTGCTGCAGGTTCAGCAGCTCCGGCGGCAAGTCGCTGATGTGCACTTCGCGACCCGAAGCCATCACCGTGATCCAGCGACAGGTGTTTTCAAGCTGGCGAACGTTGCCTGGCCACGGCAGGTTCTTGAGGTACTGCTCGGTCTCGGCCTTCAGCAGCTTGGGTTCTACCGACAGCTCTTGCGCGGCGCTGCTCAGGAAGTGGCGGGCCAGGGTCGGGATGTCTTCGCGACGGTCCGACAGGCGCGGGATGTGGATGCGAATCACGTTCAGGCGGTGGAATAGGTCTTCGCGAAACTTGCCGGCCTGGACCAGGGTTTCGAGGTTCTGGTGGGTGGCGGCAATGATCCGCACGTCAACCTTGACCGGGGTGTGTCCGCCAACACGGTAGAACTCGCCATCGGCCAGAACCCGCAGCAGACGGGTTTGGGTATCGGCAGGCATGTCGCCGATTTCATCCAGGAACAGAGTCCCGCCATCGGCCTGTTCAAAACGACCCCGGCGCAGGTTTGCAGCTCCGGTAAAGGCGCCTTTTTCGTGGCCGAAGAGCTCGGACTCCATCAGGTCCTTGGGGATCGCGGCCATGTTCAACGCGATAAATGGCGACGCGGCACGTGGGCTGTGGCGGTGCAGGGCGTGGGCCACCAGCTCCTTGCCTGTGCCTGATTCGCCGTTGATCAGAACCGTGATATTGGAATGGCTAAGGCGGCCAATGGCCCGAAACACCTCTTGCATCGCCGGCGCTTCGCCGATGATTTCAGGTGTTCTGGCCAGTGCCGGGGGGGCGGCCAGGCCTTGTTGTTCCTGGGCGTGCTGATTGGCACGCTTGACCAGTGACACGGCTTCATCGACGTCAAACGGCTTGGGCAGGTATTCGAATGCGCCACCTTGATAGGAGGCCACTGCGCTGTCCAGGTCGGAATGAGCGGTCATGATGATGACGGGCAGGCGAGGGTGCTGTTCGCGAATCTTGGCCAGCAAGTCCAGGCCGCTTGAGCCGGGCATGCGGATGTCCGAAATAATGACGTCGGGCTGCTGGCGAGCCAGACGGCTCATCACCCCATCGGCGCTGTCGAAACTTTGTGTGGTCATGCCTTCCTGTTGCAAGGCTTTTTCCAGGACCCAGCGGATAGAACGGTCGTCGTCGACGATCCACACGGTTTCACTTCGGCTCATGTCGATGCGGCTCCTTGTTCCAGTGGTAGAAAGATCGAGAAGAGTGTGTGGCCGGGGTGGCTTTCACACTCGATCAACCCCTGGTGCTGACTGATGATGTTCTGCGTGATGGAAAGGCCTAGCCCGGTGCCGTCTGGGCGCCCGCTGACCATCGGGAAGAACAGGGTGTCTTGCAGCTCGGCCGGAATGCCCGGCCCGTTGTCGATAATTTCGATTTTGGTGACCAGTCGGTGGCGCACGTGGCCAATGGTGAACTGGCGCATGGCGCGGGTACGCAGGCTGATACGCCCCAGCCGCAGCTCGTTTTGGCTGCCGATGGCTTGCATCGCGTTGCGCACGATGTTGAGGACGGCCTGGATCATTTGTTCACGGTCGATCAGCAGGTCGGGCAGGCTCGGGTCATAGTCGCGCACCAATGTGATGCTGCCCTGTGTTTCGGCCTCAACCAGGCTGCACACCCGCTCCAGCACTTCGTGGACATTGGTCATGGACAGCGAAGGCAGCTTGTTGGAGCCCAGCATGCGGTCGACCAGGTTACGCAGGCGGTCGGCTTCTTCGATGATCACGTTGGTGTAGTCACGCAGGTTTTCGTCCGGTAACTGACGGGCCAGCAACTGAGCAGCCCCACGAATGCCGCCCAGGGGATTCTTGATCTCGTGGGCCATGCCGCGTACCAGCATCTTGCTGGTTTCCTGCTTGGACAGCTGGGCTTCTTCTTTGGTGATGCGCAGCAAGCGGTCACGGGGGTGGACTTCGAGCAGCAGCATCGTGCCGCCATTGCTCAAGATGGGGGTTACGGCGTAATCCACCGTGAGGGTCTGGCCCGTCAGCGAGGTCAGCATGGCTTCGCGCTTGGTAAACGGATGCGCTTGCTCAACTGCCTGGCGCAGCGAATGCAGGGCCTCGGTGGACTCTGTAAAAAGCTCACTGATGAATTGCCCGTGACTGCGTTGACCGCTGATTGCCAACAGCATCTCTGCCGCCGGGTTCATGTACTCAAGGCGCAGATCGGCATTCAGTAACAGCGTGGCGGTGGTCAGGTTGTCGAGTAACAGTCGGTGCAGGGCGTCACTGATGGTCATGGGCCGATCCCGGATTGCGTGCGCGGGTGAGGCGCTGGTGCAATGAAAATGCAAAAACCAAACCAAGGCTCTGAAAAGAAGCATTAAACGCCTGAAATAGGCGCCTGAAACCCGTTCAGGCAATGCAGCCGGGCGGTGCGCAGGTGTTTTTGAACCAAATTGGGCTGGCTAATGCACAATCAAACTATCGTCGCACCAATATAGTGCATTTTTGATGAATGGATTCAGTTGCTCTGAAATGAGCCGGGGATGCTTGATTGGCGCGTTGAGGGTGGTGAGTCTGTGGCAGTCATTGTGTCGTCGCTGGCGAAGGCTGCGTTCGTCGCAAGGTCCTGCGGCCAGCGGCTACAGGTTTGGTGTTGTCAGTGAGACAGTGCCATGCCAGGCGCACCGGCATAGAACACGATCAGTTCAACGGGGGCCTTGCCGCTGATACCTCGATGGGAGGTGTTGACCACCTCGGGCAGAACCTGGCCAGGCTTGAGCGTGGTTTTGTGGATGCCGTCTTCGGTTTCGACCATCAGTTCACCGGACACCAGGTAGGCGAGGTTAGGCATGGGGTGGCTGTGCCATTTCAGCGTGGTGTTGGCCGGGAGCGTGATCTTGACCACGGTGAATTCCGGCTTGGCGTCCGGATAGCTATAAGCCGCCCCATCCCAGGACTTGTCAGCCTTGAGCAACTGCTCGACCTTGACCTCTGTGGGGGTGTTTTTACAACCCAGCAGTACCAGGCAGGCGCAAGTCAGGAACAGGGGTTTGAGGGCCATGAAAGGGTGCATGTCAGTCTCCGTTGGTTTGAGTGGCCTAAAGCTACCGATCACTCATCAAGGTGGCTGTCAGGTGCTGGCATGAATCCAGAGGCCCTGATCCTGTGCTCGCGTAAGACGTCGCCCACAAAAAAGCCTCCCGTAGGAGGCTTTTTCGAATCACGCCGCTTGCGCGGGCGTCACGGGATTAGCAGCTGTAGTACAGCTCGTATTCCAGTGGGTGTACGAAGGTACGAACCTGGATTTCTTCTTCGCTTTTCAGGGCGATGTAAGCGTCGATGAAGTCGTCGCTGAAAACGCCGCCTTTGGTCAGGAACGCACGACCTTTGTCCAGCTCTTCCAGGGCTTCTTTCAGGCTGCCGCAAACTTGTGGGATCTCTTTGGCCTCTTCAGGCGGCAGGTCATACAGGTTTTTGTCAGCTGCGTCGCCAGGGTGAGTCTTGTTCTGGATACCGTCCAGGCCAGCCATCATCAGTGCAGCGAAGCACAGGTACGGGTTGGCCGCTGGATCCGGGAAACGTGCTTCGATACGGCGAGCTTTAGGGCTGGACACGTAAGGAATACGGATCGATGCGGAACGGTTGCGAGCCGAGTAGGCCAGCATTACCGGAGCTTCGAAACCTGGTACCAGACGCTTGTAGGAGTTGGTAGCCGGGTTGGTGAAGCCGTTCAGTGCCTTACCGTGCTTGATGATGCCGCCGATGAAGTACAGAGCGGTGTCGGACAGGCCGGCATAGCCTTCGCCTGCGAAGGTGTTCTTGCCATCTTTGGAGATGGACATGTGAACGTGCATACCCGAGCCGTTGTCGCCGTACAGAGGCTTAGGCATGAAAGTAGCGGTACGGCCGTAGGCGTCTGCCACGTTGTGTACGCAGTATTTCAGGGTCTGAACTTCGTCAGCCTTTTTCACCAGAGTGTTGAACTGCACGCCGATTTCGTTCTGGCCGGCAGTTGCCACTTCGTGGTGGTGTACTTCGATAACCAGGCCCATTTCTTCCATGGCGTTGCACATGGAGGTACGGATTTCGTGGTCATGGTCGAACGGCGGAACTGGGAAGTAGCCACCTTTGACGCCTGGACGGTGGCCTTTGTTGCCGCCTTCCACGTCCTGGTCGGACATCCACGAACCTTGTTCGGAGTAGATCTTGAACATGGAACCGGAGATATCGGACTTGAACTTCACTTGGTCGAAAATGAAGAACTCTGGCTCCGGGCCGACGAAAACGGTGTCGCCGATACCGGTGGACTTCAGGTATTCCTCGGCACGAGTAGCGATGGCGCGTGGGTCGCGGTCATAGCCTTGCATGGTCGAAGGTTCGATGATGTCGCACACCAGGATCAGCGTAGGCTGTTCGGTGAACGGGTCCAGAACGGCAGTGCTGTCGTCTGGCAGCAGGATCATGTCGGACGCTTCGATGCCTTTCCAGCCAGCAATGGAGGAGCCGTCGAACATTTTGCCGTCGGTGAAGAAGTTTTCATCCAGCGCATCACGGGCCGGCATGGTCACGTGGTGCTGAGTGCCTTTGGTATCAGTGAAGCGCAGATCAATCCACTTGACGTCATGATCTTTGATGAGTTGAACCGACTTCGACATAGTGTCCTCCGGGGTGGCTTAGGGCGGGTAGTGGAATGCCCTTAATAAGTGGTTGATGCCGGCGCGAATACTCTGCCAAGGCAACCTGCCTCACAAGGGAGCAAATTGCATGCCAGTGCCCCGACTTGGGTTTAATGCCCCAATCTCAAGCAGGTTAGAGACGAAGACTACCGATTAGGCGCACTTATCGCACTCAAATGAAGCGATTAAAGGCATTTACGTCCCATTTTGGTGCGTCGAAAACCGTTTGTACGATAACTGGTTAAACCTTGAACAATTTCCGCTATAATCCGCGCCCCCCTTTTTTGGCAGGCTGCTCGCGCGCTGTTTTCATGAAACTAATCGTTAAAGTCTTCCCCGAAATCACTATCAAGAGCCGTCCGGTTCGGATGCGTTTCGTCCGTCAATTGGCTAAAAACATCCGTGCTGTGCTCCGCGATCTGGACCCGGCTGTGGTGGTGACGGGCGTGTGGGACAACATCGAACTGCAAACGCGCGTCAGTGATCCTAAAGCCTTGAAAGAAATGACCGAACGCCTGAGCTGCATGCCGGGCATCGCGCATTTCCTGCAAGTTGACGAGTACCCGCTGGGCGACTTCGACGACGTCGTTGAGAAGTGCAAATTGCACTTTGGCGATGCTCTGGCCGGCAAGATCTTTTCCGTGCGTTGCAAGCGCGGTGGCAAGCACCCATTTACCTCGATGGAAATCGAGAAATACGTCGGCAGCAAGCTGCGTCGTGAGTGCGGTGCCGCCGGAATTGATCTGAAAAAGCCGGAAATTGAAGTGCGCTTCGAAATTCGCGACCAACGGTTGTTTGTGATTCACAGTCAGCACGACAGCATAGGCGGCTTCCCGCTGGGCTCTCTGGAACAGACCCTGGTGTTGATGTCCGGCGGTTTCGATTCCACCGTCGCGGCCTACCAGATCATGCGTCGCGGCCTGATGAGCCACTTCTGCTTCTTCAATCTGGGCGGACGTGCCCATGAACTGGGCGTGATGGAAGTCGCGCACTTTATATGGAAGAAGTACGGCAGCTCCCAGCGTGTGCTGTTTGTCAGCGTTCCGTTCGAAGAAGTTTTGGGCGAAATTCTCGGCAAAGTCGATAACAGTCATATGGGCGTCATTTTGAAGCGTATGATGTTGCGCGCTGCGACCCGTATTGCCGAACGTCTCGAAATTGAAGTGCTGGTGACGGGTGAAGCGATTTCCCAGGTGTCGAGCCAGACGCTGCCCAACTTGTCGCTGATTGACTCGGCTACCGACAAACTGGTGTTGCGTCCGCTGATTGCGAGCCACAAGCAGGACATCATTGATCAGGCGGTTGAAATCGGTACGGCCGATTTTGCCAAGCACATGCCTGAATATTGCGGGGTGATTTCGGTCAACCCCAAGACCCACGCCAAACGCAACCGCGTGGAGTACGAAGAACAACAGTTCGATATGGCCGTGCTCGAGCGAGCGCTTGAGCGGGCCAAAATGGTGCCGATTGATCGAGTGATCGAGGAATTGGGCCAGGACTTGCAAGTCGAAGAAGTCAGCGAAGTGCTGGCGGGCCAGATCGTGATCGACATCCGTCACCCGGATGCTCAGGAAGATCAACCGCTGGAACTGGCTGGCATCGAAGTACAAGCGTTGCCGTTCTATGCACTGAACAGCCGCTTCAAGGAACTGGATGACACTCGTCAGTACCTGTTGTATTGCGACAAAGGCGTGATGAGTCGCCTGCATGCTCACCATTTGCTCAGTGAGGGACATGCCAATGTGCGCGTTTATCGACCGAGCTAAGAGCCCGGGGCTGTATGCCTGTGGCCTGCGTCACCGGCCCCCCGACGCCACCGTCAAGCTGTAACGGCTTGCACGGACTCTACTGTTAATCGCTGCCTGGACTCAGTCAGCACACCGAATCCTCTGATCGAGATACACAAGTGATCGAAAATCTACGTAACATCGCCATCATTGCTCACGTTGACCACGGTAAAACTACCCTGGTAGACAAACTCTTGCGTCAATCCGGCACTCTGGAGCGCAACGAGCTCAACGACGAGCGCGTGATGGACTCCAACGACCAGGAAAAAGAGCGCGGCATTACCATTCTTGCCAAGAACACCGCTATTAACTGGAACGGCTACCACATCAACATCGTGGACACCCCGGGCCACGCCGACTTCGGCGGCGAAGTTGAACGCGTAATGTCGATGGTTGACTCCGTTCTGCTGCTGGTTGACGCTCAAGACGGCCCTATGCCGCAAACCCGTTTCGTGACCAAGAAGGCTTTCGAAGCCGGCCTGCGTCCAATCGTGGTGATCAACAAGGTTGACCGTCCAGGCGCGCGTCCGGACTGGGTTCTGGATCAGATCTTCGACCTGTTCGACAACCTGGGTGCTACCGAAGAACAGCTGGACTTCAAAGTAGTTTACGCCTCGGCCCTGAACGGTATTGCTGGTCTTGACCACACCGACATGGCTGAAGACATGACCCCGCTGTACCAGTCGATCGTCGACAACGTACCGGCTCCAAAAGTTGACCGTGACGGTCCATTCCAGATGCAAATCTCGGCACTGGACTACAACAGCTTCCTGGGCATTATCGGCGTTGGCCGTATCGCTCGTGGTCGCGTCAAGCCAAACACCCAGGTTGTGGCTATCGATGCCGACGGCAAGCGCCGTAACGGTCGTATCCTGAAGCTGATGGGTCACCACGGTCTGCACCGTATCGACGTTGACGAAGCAGCTGCCGGCGACATCGTCTGCATCAGCGGCTTCGACCAGCTGTTCATCTCCGACACTCTGTGCGACCCACTGAATGTTGAAGCGATGAAGCCGCTGACCGTTGACGAACCTACCGTTTCGATGACCTTCCAGGTTAACGACTCGCCGTTCTGCGGCCGTGAAGGCAAGTTCGTAACCAGCCGTAACATCAAAGAGCGTCTGGACAAAGAACTGCTGTACAACGTTGCTCTGCGCGTTGAAGAAGGCGACACCGCTGACAAGTTCAAAGTGTCTGGCCGTGGTGAGCTGCACTTGTCCGTACTGATCGAAACCATGCGTCGCGAAGGCTTCGAAATGGGTGTTGGTCGTCCGGAAGTGATCATCCGCATGGTTGACGGCGTTAAGCACGAACCGTACGAAAACGTAACCATCGACCTGCCAGAAGAATCCCAGGGTTCAATCATGGAACAGATCGGTATCCGTAAAGGCGATCTGACCAACATGGTTCCGGATGGCAAGGGTCGTGTTCGTCTTGAATACAACATCCCTGCACGTGGCCTGATCGGTTTCCGTAACGAGTTCCTGACTCTGACTTCGGGCGCTGGCATCCTGACCTCGATCTTCGACCGTTACGACGTGATGAAGTCGGGCGACATGTCCGGCCGTCAGAACGGCGTTCTGGTTTCGGTTGCTACCGGTAAGGCTCTGACTTACTCGCTGGAAACCCTGCAAGCTCGCGGCAAACTGTTCCTGGGTCACGGTGAAGACGTGTACGAAGGTCAAATCGTCGGCATCAACAGCCGCGACAACGACCTGGGCGTTAACCCAACCAAAGGCAAGAAGCTCGACAACATGCGTGCTTCGGGTAAAGACGAAACCATCGCTTTGGTTCCGCCTATCCGCTTCACTCTGGAGCAAGCTCTGGAATTCGTACAGGAAGATGAACTGTGCGAAGTAACGCCTAAGTCCATCCGTCTTCGTAAGAAGATCCTGGGCGAAAGCGAGCGTACCCGCGCTGCGAAGAAATCCGGTAACAACTAAGTTATTTAGTTAGCCGTAAAAAAACGCCCCCGACCTTGCGGTCGGGGGCGTTTTTTTATGTCCGGGTTTTAGACGTTTACCTGTAGCCGCAGCCGGCGGCAGTGGCTACAGGTGATGCCTTAGAAAACCATCAACTTCTCGCTGCTGTTCTTGCGCTCAACGGCTTTAGGCACGTAGGCGCAATAACCAGGGCGGGGGCCCACTCGCGGGTGGTTGCGGCAGGTGTCCGGGCGGATTTCATAGATGGTGCACATCCGTGACTTGCGATCCAGATACAGGCAGTCGTTGTTGCTCATGCGCTGCAACGTGAAAATCCCGGACTTCTGGTTGAAGCGCTCCACGATCCCTTCTTTTTGCAGGCGCTTGGCGATGTTCTTCGGTGGGTCGCCCATCTCGAATTCATCGACGATGCCGATGCGGATCAGGTCTTTGATCTTGACCTCGACCGGCAACGTGCAGCAGCTGGAAATGCAGGAGCCGCACATGGGCGCGGAGTATTTGGCCCAGGTATCGAGACGGTCGATTTCCGCGGCGGCGATCAGGTTGGACTTCATCAGGCTTGTATTCCAGCGTGCATCAGGGCGCGCGATCATACCGGTGTTGATGAATGTGTGAACAACCATTTGCCGGTTTTTCGATCAGGGCCATGTTTTAAAGCATTCAACGGCGTATTTGCCTCGTTTTGGGGCATCGCACATGTCGTCAGTTTTATTTAAACAATCACCCAAAAAAATCTTTAACCAAGTCACTTTGTTTCTGTCCAAGCGTCTAGGCTGACACCATTCGTTCTTCAAATCGCCCATCTCGATTGAGGTTGTATCGATGTCCCAGGAACCGCTTGTTCGTGACGCACAGGTGGCGGCTTTCCGTGCCGCTGTAGTAGCCAAACTGACTTACGCGGTGGGTAAGGACCCGGAACACGCGTTTGACCATGACTGGTTTGAAGCTATTGCTCTGGCCGCCCGCGACCATATGGTCGAGCACTGGATGGACCACACGCGCCAGATTTATCGCAAGGACCAGAAACGGGTGTACTACCTGTCGCTGGAATTTCTGATCGGCCGCTTGCTGTATGACAGCCTGAGCAATCTGGGGTTGCTGGAGGTGGCCCGCGAAGCACTGACCGAGCTTGGGGTCGACCTGGAGCGTATCCGCCTGCTGGAGCCGGATGCGGCGCTGGGCAACGGCGGTCTGGGCCGGTTGGCCGCCTGCTTTATGGAAAGCATGTCGACCCTGGGCATTGCGGCTCACGGCTACGGCATCCGCTACGAGCACGGTCTGTTTCGCCAGAGCATTGTCGACGGCTGGCAACAGGAGCAGACCGAGAACTGGCTGGACTTTGGCAACCCCTGGGAGTTCGAGCGTGCCGAGGTGTTGTACTCGGTCGGCTTTGGCGGTTCGGTCGAGACCAAACAGGATGAGCAGGGCCAGCTACGCCAGATCTGGTGGCCGGGCGAGACCGTACGAGCTATTGCGTATGACACCCCCGTAGTGGGCTGGCGCGGGGCCAGTGTCAACACCTTGCGGCTGTGGCGGGCGAGGGCGCTGCACGATTTGAACCTGGG
The DNA here is from genome assembly GCF_037055275.1 of Pseudomonas sp. ML2-2023-3. Taxonomy (NCBI): domain Bacteria; kingdom Pseudomonadati; phylum Pseudomonadota; class Gammaproteobacteria; order Pseudomonadales; family Pseudomonadaceae; genus Pseudomonas; species Pseudomonas sp. ML2-2023-3. Next base: position 405,045 of record NZ_CP146343.1, on the reverse strand, counting down.
CCGGTTCAACGCGGGCGACCATTTGGGCGCCGTGGCCGAAGTGGTGCGGGCTGAAAGCATCTCTCGCGTGCTGTACCCGGCTGACAGCAACGAAGCGGGGCAAGAGCTGCGCCTGCGCCAGGAGTTCTTCTTTGTATCGGCCTCGCTGCAGGACCTGCTGCGTCGTCATCTGCATGTGCATGACACGCTGTTGAACCTGGCCGAGCATGTCTCGATCCAGCTCAATGACACCCATCCCTCGATTGCCGTTGCCGAGTTGATGCGCATTCTGGTCGATGAACACGGCATCGAGTGGCACGCGGCGTGGCAGGTCACGGTCGATACCTTGTCATACACCAACCACACGCTGCTTCCGGAGGCGCTCGAAACCTGGCCCGTTGGCTTGATGGAGCGCCTGTTGCCGCGCCATATGCAGATTATTTATCTGATCAACGCGCACCATATCGATGCGTTGCGGGCCAAGGGTATTCACGACTTTGACGTGCTGCGTGCGGTTTCGCTGATTGAAGAGGACCACGGGCGGCGAGTGCGCATGGGCAATCTGGCCTTCCTGGGTTCCCACAGCGTGAACGGGGTATCCGGGCTGCACACGCAGTTGATGCGCAGCACCGTGTTTGCCGAACTGCACAAGCTCTACCCTGATCGGATCAACAACAAAACCAACGGTGTCACCTTTCGCCGCTGGCTGTTTCAGGCCAACCCACCGTTGACCTCGATGCTGGTGGATGCACTGGGGCCCGATGTCCTTGATGAAACCGAGTACAAGCTGATCAAGCTGGAGCCTTTTGCCGAGCGTGCCGATTTTCGCAAACGTTTCGCCGAACAGCGCCTGCAAAGCAAATGCACCCTGGCGGCGCTGATTTATGAGCGTTTGGGTATCGTGGTCAACCCTGAAGCGATGTTCGATGTGCAGGTCAAACGGATTCACGAGTACAAGCGTCAGCTGCTCAACCTGATGCACACCGTGGCGCTGTACCAGGCCATTCGTGCCGAGCCGGGTAATCATTGGGTGCCACGGGTGAAGATTTTTGCCGGCAAGTCGGCGGCCAGTTATGAACAGGCCAAACTCATCATCAAACTGGCCAACGACATCGCCCGCACCGTCAACAATGACCCCACCGTGCGTGGTTTGCTCAAGGTGGTGTTTATCCCCAACTACAACGTCAGCCTGGCCGAAAGCATCATTCCGGCGGCGGATCTGTCCGAGCAGATATCCACTGCAGGCTACGAAGCATCGGGCACCAGCAACATGAAATTCGGCCTTAACGGCGCACTGACCATCGGCACGATGGATGGGGCCAACGTGGAGATGTGCGAGCGGGTCGGGGCGGACAACATGTTTATCTTCGGGCTCAGTTCGCAGCAGGTTGAAGCGCGCAAACACAATGGCGAGTTCCACGCGGCGCCGGATGTGGCCGCATCCCATCGGCTCAATGATGTGCTGCAGGCGATTCGCGGCGGGGTGTTTTCACACGATGACCCGGCGCGCTACACCGGGCTGGTGGACTCACTTATTGAGTACGACCGGTTTCTGGTGTGTGCGGATTTCGATGCTTATTGGGATGCGCAGATGCGTGTGGAACACCTGTGGCAGGACAAGGACGAGTGGTGGCGCAAGGCGGTGCTGAACACGGCGCGCATGGGCTGGTTCTCATCGGACCGCACCATTCGTGAGTACGCCACCGACATCTGGAAAGCGCTGTAACGCACCTGTAGTCGCTGCCGCAGGCTGCGAAGGGGGCATTTAGCCCTTGAGAGCACGGGTTGCTCTGCAACCCTTCGCAGCCTGCGGCAGCGATCACAGGGTTTTTTGCAGGTGATTTAAGGGTTCAGCAGAACCCGCTCTGTCGGTTCTGAGTCTGATTAGAAGATTTGCACGGCAACACGCGCTAAACTGCGCGGGTTTTTCGCCCCCTCCCCATTGTTCGGAGCCTTACATGTCCCGCGTTACCCTGAGTCGCTATTTGATCGAGCAGACCCGCAGCAACAACACGCCTGCTGATTTGCGTTTCCTCATCGAAGTGGTGGCGCGTGCTTGCAAAGAGATCAGCCACGCCGTGTCCAAAGGCGCCCTGGGTGGTGTTCTGGGCAGCATGGGCACCGAAAACGTACAAGGTGAAGTGCAGAAGAAACTCGACGTGATTTCCAACGAGATCCTGCTCGAAGCCAACGAATGGGGCGGTCACCTGGCCGGCATGGCGTCCGAAGAAATGGACAATGCCTACCAGATCCCGGGCAAGTACCCGAAAGGCGCCTACCTGCTGGTATTCGACCCACTGGACGGTTCGTCGAACATTGATATCAACGCTCCGGTCGGCACTATCTTCTCGGTACTGCGTTGCCCGAACGAATACCTGACCCAGAATGAGCCGTTGAACGAAAAGGCCTTCCTGCAGCCAGGCACCCAGCAGGTAGCTGCCGGCTATGCCATCTACGGTCCTCAGACCATGCTGGTATTGACTCTGGGCGACGGCGTTAAAGGCTTCACCCTGGACCGCGAAATGGGCAGCTTCGTTCTGACCCACGAAGACATCACCATTCCTGAAACCACCCAGGAATTTGCCATCAACATGTCCAACCAGCGTCACTGGGAAGCTCCGGTCCAACGCTATGTAGACGAGTTGCTGGCGGGTGAAGAAGGTCCGTTGAACAAGAACTTCAACATGCGTTGGGTGGCCGCGATGGTTGCCGACGTACACCGTATCCTGACCCGCGGTGGCCTGTTCATGTACCCGCGCGACAGCCGTGAGCCGTCCAAGCCGGGCAAGCTGCGCTTGATGTACGAAGCCAATCCGATGTCGTTCCTGGTTGAACAGGCTGGCGGTGCGTCCACTGACGGCCATCAGCGCATCCTCGATATCCAGCCTGAAGGCCTGCACCAGCGTGTAGCGGTGTACCTGGGTTCGAAAGAAGAAGTGGCGCGCATTACCGATTACCACAAAGCCTAAGCACGCCTCACTGCCCCCTCCTGTGGGAGCGGGCTTGCTCGCGATAGCATCGATACGGTCAATCAGTTGAACCGGGTTGCATGCATCGCGAGCAAGCTCGCTCCCACAGGTGTTTCAGATCATTGTCTTTGCCTGACTGACGCCCCTCGCCAAACAAATCCCTGCAACCTGCGGGAACCACCCTGCACTTTTCTCTTCTAAGCTTGCATCAGGCATCTATGCCGACCTTTCCATGCAGGAGCTTTCCATGAAGTTGCGTACTTTGGCGGTGTTGTCGTTCTGCGTATTGCTGGCGGCGTGCAGCAAGATCAATCAACAAAACTACTCAAAACTGTCGGCAGGCATGACCAAGGCTGAGGTTGAACAGCTGCTGGGCAGCCCGACCGATTGTTCGGGTGCATTGGGGGTGTCGAGCTGCACCTGGGGCGATCAGAAGAGCTTTATCAGCGTGCAATACGCGGGCGATAAAGTGCTGATTTTTTCGGGGCAGGGTCTGAAGTAATACCGCTCAGGAGCGTTCGCGATGAAACGTCTTTTAGTCAGCCTGGGGGCCGCACTGTTGCTGGCCGGGTGCGCGGGTTCCAGCAGCGATTCGCTGGCGCCCAACACCGTTGCAAGCGTCGATCTCAAACGCTATCAGGGCACCTGGTATGAGTTGGCGCGCTTGCCGATGTTCTTCCAGCGCAACTGTGCGCAGTCCGAAGCCCATTACAGCTTGAAGCCTGACGGTAACGTAGCCGTGTTGAACCGCTGCCGCACAGCAGAGGGCAAGTGGGAAGAGGCAAAGGGCACGGCAACGCCGCAGGTGGAGGGTAAAACCGACAAGCTGTGGGTCGAGTTCGACAATTGGGTATCAACAGTACTGCCGGGTGTCACCAAGGGCGACTATTGGGTGTTGTACCTGGGGGACGACTACAGCACGGCGCTGGTGGGCAACCCCGACCGCCGCTATTTGTGGTTGTTGTCGCGCAAACCGCAGGTTGATCAGCAAACCCGTGATGAATTGCTCAGCAAGGCTCAGCAGCAGGGCTACGACACGTCACGTTTGATCTGGCGTACGCCGGATGCACAGATGCCCAAAGACACCCAATAAACAAAAACGCCCCTCAGTTGGCACCAAGGGGCGTTGGCTGGGCGCTTAGGCGCGCAGCAGGGTCTTCCATGCGCGGTTCTGGTACACGGCGATGGCTTGCTGCTTACGGGCATTGAGCAACTCGTCGTTGTGCTCTGCGTCGTCAGTGATTGGCAGGTTGGCCAATTCCTGCAGCTTGTTCATCTCGCCGTACAAACGGTCCAGTTCCGGAATTTCCAGCACGTTACGCGCCAGACGCAACCAGGCCTGAATGCGCTCGATGCGCGGCAGTTGCTCGGCCAGATCTTCGGGTTGCTGCTGGTAGCGGTTCAAGCGCAAGGCAATCGCCTCATCCGACAACAAGCGCGGCAGCCAGCTGTGCAGTTGTGCGGCGCCTTGACGGTTGCCACGGGTGGTGCCGCGATCAACGGTCCAGCTGCGCGCCATCAACCAGCGCGAAGTGTTCAGTGAGAACTGGCCCCAGCGCGGGTCTTCCAGCTCTTCAAGGAACTGCTCAGGGGCGGCTTTACGAACGTCTTCGTCGTCCTGGCCGATCTGAACCAGCGGGCGCCAGTCTTCAAGCAGGGCGTCCAGCTCAGCACGCAAGGTGCTGGTGGACTGGCGTGGAGCGGCTTGACCCAGGCTGCTGACCAGCGCGCGCAGGTCAATCAATTGCTGAACCCAGTCCTGCAGCAAACGCCAGTGGCCATTGAAACGGTACTGCTCGGCCAGACGCTGGCTGTTGCCCAGCAAGTGCCAGGCCAGGGCGGCGAAGGCATCGTCCAGTGGCGTCTCGGGTGTCAGCTCTGGGGCGGGCAGGTTGACGCTGTAGCTGTTGGCGTCGAACAGGCGATAGCCACGTTCGGCCTTGCTGATGTCACAAGGCATCAGGGCCAGCTTCTCGGCCAGTTCTGCCGCCAGTTCCAGCAGGGCAGATGGCTCGCCTTCGCGCAGTTCGAGTTCCAGTTCGCAGATTTCTTCTTTCTGCTTGCCGGCAATCACGTGACCCAGGTCCAGGGCCGCTTCGATGACCACTTTGGCCTTGCCGCGGCCCCAGGAGATTTCAGCGCGTTCACGTACGAAATCAGTGGTGAAGATTGGCTTCAGGGTTTTTTTGTCCAGCTCGGCCAACTCTTCTGGCCAGCATTCGCCATCGAGCTTCTTGATGTCGAGCTTGGCTTTCGGCAGGTTCCAGTCGTACTCATTACGCTCGGACAAACCGGCGATGCTTTGGCCGCGGGTCTTGAGGGTCTGAATCACGTCTTCGCCATCGCGGCGCAGGCGCAGGGCAACCTTGGCCTTGGCCAGATCGCGCTCAGGCGTGTCGAAGTACTGGTTCAACAACTCACGGCTTTCCCAGCCACTTTTGTTGCGCTTTTTCAGCAAGGGGTGCTCGCGCAGGGCGGCGAGGGTTTCGCGGCTGACGCGGAGTTTGATTTCGGTTTCTTTCTGCATGGCCGGAAAATCCAGGATCGGTGCGCAGCCGGGAAAAGTGTGGCTGCCAAGGCCGTGCAGTGTACAGGACAAGCCGCCCCGGCGCGCCGAACGGGTTTATTCTGCGCAGCAGATGGCTCTATGATGGGCCTCGCCCCGCCAACAGGAAGTCAGCGCATGCCTTTACCTTCCATGAAAGAGCAGTTCGCTGCCTTGATCGCCACACCGTCGGTCAGTTGCACCCAGCCTTATCTGGATCAGTCCAATCGCGGGGTGATCGATTTGCTGGCCACCTGGCTGAGCGAGCTGGGCTTTAGCTGCGATATCCAGCAGATCAGCCCCGGCAAGTTCAACTTGCTTGCCACCTTCGGCAGCGGTCCCGGAGGACTGGTGTTGGCCGGTCATAGCGACACCGTGCCCTACGATGAAGCGCTGTGGCAGACCGATCCACTCAAGCTGACAGAAGTGGATAACCGCTGGGTAGGCCTTGGCAGTTGCGACATGAAGGGTTTTTTCGCGCTGGTGATCGAAGCGGTGCGCCCGTTGCTCGATCAACCGTTCAAGCAGCCGCTGCTGATTCTGGCCACGTGCGACGAAGAGACATCGATGGCTGGCGCCAGGGCGCTGGTCGAAGCCGGCAGGCCGCTGGGCCGTGCCGCGGTGATTGGCGAGCCGACCGGACTCAAGCCGATCCGCATGCACAAGGGGGTGATGATGGAGCGCATCGAGATTCTCGGGCGCAGTGGCCACTCATCCGACCCAAGCCTGGGGCACAGCGCCCTTGAAGCCATGCACGATGCGATCAGCGAACTCAAAGGCCTGCGTCAGCAGTGGCTCAACGAATACCGCAACCCGCAGTTCAGCGTGCCGCAGCCGACCCTGAACTTTGGCTGTATTCATGGTGGCGATAACCCGAACCGTATTTGCGGGCAGTGCTCGCTGGAATTTGACCTGAGACCGTTACCGGGCATGGACCCCAACGAGCTGCGGGCCATCATTCGCAGCAAGCTGCAACCTTTGGCCGAGCGCCATCAGGTGAAAATTGATTTCGCGTCCATTGCAGCCGGAGTGCCGCCATTCGAACAGGACGCCGATGCAGAGCTGGTACGGGTGGCCGAACGACTCACCGGCCATCGCGCGCAAGCAGTGGCGTTTGGCACCGAAGCGCCTTATCTTCAGCAGCTTGGCTGCGAAACGCTGGTACTGGGCCCGGGCGACATCGCCTGTGCGCATCAGCCGGGGGAATACCTGGAAATGTCACGTTTGCAGCCGACCGTGCGTCTACTGACTCAACTGGTCGAACACTATTGCCTGAAATAGTGGCGATCCCCTTTGCTTTTCACACAAGGAGAACACGCGTGTTGCCGACCCTGTTTCGACGATAACCATCAGCCCGATGTGCGTTTGCTGTTTTAGCCCTTTTTTAGGCGATTTATTTTTTACAGGCTTTGGTTATGCACGATTACGTTAACTGGTTGCGTCACGCGTCTCCTTACATCAATGCCCACCGCGATTGCACCTTTGTCGTCATGCTCCCCGGCGACGGTGTGGCGCATCCCAATTTTGGCAATATCGTCCACGACCTGGTGCTGTTGCACAGCCTGGGCGTGCGCCTGGTGCTGGTTCACGGCTCGCGTCCGCAAATCGACAGCCGCCTTGAAGCCCGTGGTCTGGTGCCGTACTACCACAACGGCATGCGCGTCACCGACGCCTCCACCCTGGAATGCGTGATCGACGCCGTGGGGCAGTTGCGCATCGCGATTGAGGCGCGCTTGTCGATGGACATGGCATCTTCGCCGATGCAGGGCTCGCGCCTGCGGGTAGCGAGCGGCAACCTGGTGACGGCACGGCCGATCGGCGTGCTCGATGGCGTGGACTTCCACCACACCGGCGAAGTCCGTCGTGTCGACCGCAAGGGCATCAACCGTCTGCTCGATGAGCGCTCGATTGTGTTGCTATCGCCCTTGGGCTACTCGCCGACCGGTGAGATTTTCAACCTGGCGTGTGAAGACGTCGCCACCCGTGCCGCTATCGACCTGGCGGCTGACAAGCTGCTGTTGTTCGGCGCCGAGTCCGGCTTGCTCGACGCAGAAGGGCGCTTGGTGCGCGAGCTGCGCCCACAGCAAGTGCCTGCCCACATGAAGCGTTTGGGCAGCGACTACCAGGCCGAGCTGCTGGAAGCGGCGGCCGAGGCCTGCAGCGGTGGTGTGGCTCGTAGCCATATCGTCAGCTATGCCGAAGATGGCGCCTTGCTGACGGAGCTGTTCACCCGTCATGGTGGCGGTACGTTGGTGGCCCAGGAGCAATTCGAACTGATCCGTGAAGCAGCGATTGAAGACGTCGGCGGTTTGCTGGACCTGATCAGCCCGCTGGAAGAACAGGGCATTCTGGTGCGTCGCTCGCGAGAAGTGCTGGAGCGTGAGATCGAACAGTTCAGCGTGGTTGAGCGCGAAGGGATGATTATCGCCTGTGCGGCGCTGTATCAGATTGCTGATTCGGATGCGGGGGAGCTGGCGTGCCTGGCGGTGAATCCGGAGTACCGTCATGGTCGCCGTGGGGATGAGCTGCTGGAACGCATCGAAAACCGCGCCCGGGCACAAGGGTTGAAAACCCTGTTCGTATTAACCACGCGTACTGCGCACTGGTTCCGTGAACGCGGGTTTGAACCTAGCGGTGTCGAGCGCCTGCCGGCGGCGCGAGCGTCGCTGTACAACTATCAGCGTAACTCCAAGATCTTCGAGAAAACGCTGTAAAGCGCCTGTGGCTCCCTCACCTTATGCAGCCTCCAAAACTTTGTAGTCGCTGAGGAGCGGAGCGAGGCTGCGATCGAGCGCGAAGCGGTCGTAAACCCGGTGAGCGTGGTGTATCTGACACACCGCAGCGAATGGATTTACGGCCGCTGCGCAGCCGATCGCAGCCTCGTGCCTCGTCAGCGACTACAGCAAAGGCTTTGAGGGGCTTTTGATCTGCCTAGTTACTGATCGCCAAAATACTCGCCTGATACGAGGCCACAAACAGGTCGAAGTCGCCTTCTTCTGTTTGTTCGGTCTGGATCTGTTCGAGCAATGACTTGCGTGCTTTCTCTTCAAACGCGGCCTGATCTTCTGCGCTCAACGGTTCGCTACGGAAGAACTCGGCATGGGCCAGGCTTTGGCGCATCGAGAACTGGGCGAAGCTTTCGTTGTGCTCACTCATGCTGGCCAGCACTCTGGCAGACGGCGTCAGTGACACGTCCTTGATCTTGGCCAACTGTTCGTCGACGGCTTTGCTGTGGTGATCGCCACCGTGGCTCTGGTCGAGCAGGGCGGCCAGCGGCGCGATTTTTTCCAGCAGTTCTGCCGCCCATTCCTTCATGTCGACGGCTGCACCATCACGCTGCAGTTGCAGGCCCGGACGGCGACCCTCCATGACTACGCTCAGGAAGTTCGAAGAGCAGCTGCCGCACCCTGTGCTGTCGAACTGCGGGCTGTCTTGCAGCGCGCAATACAGCAGGAAGGCGTCCAGAAAACGTGCCTCTGGCAGGTCAATGCCCACCGGCAGGAACGGGTTGATATCCAGCAAACGCACTTCAACGTACTGCACGCCACGGGACACCAGGGCCTGAATCGGCCGCTCGCCGGTGTAGGTCACACGCTTGGGACGGATGTTGGAGTAGTACTCGTTTTCGATTTGCAGGATGTTGGTGTTCAACTGCACCCATTCACCATCCTTGTGCGTGCCGATTTCAACATAAGGCGCGTAAGGCGTGGCCACTGCTTTGCGCAGGCTGTCGGTGTAGCTGTCCAGGTTGTTGTAGCACGGCGTCAGGCCAGCCTGGGCGTTGCTCTGGTAACCCAGGTCGCTCATGCGCAGGCTGGTGGCGTACGGCAGGTAGAGCGTGTCGGGATCCAGTTGTTCCAGCTGGTGTGAACGACCGCGCAAAAAGCCGGCGTCCAGCGCTGGGGAGGCACCGAACAGGTACATCAGCAGCCAGCTGTAACGACGGAAGTTGCGAATCAGGGCGATGTAGGCGTTCGACTGATAGTCGCGCTCGGTACCCACAAAGCCTTCGGCCTGCATCAGCACGGGCCACAGGGCCTCGGGCAGGGAGAAGTTGTAATGGATACCGGCGATGCACTGCATGGTCTTGCCGTATCGCAGGGCCAGGCCCTTGCGGTACACGTACTTGAGCTGCCCGATGTTGGACGTGCCGTAGTAGGCAATCGGGATATCTTCTTCGGCCGGCAACGGGCACGGCATCGAAGGGCTCCACAGGAACTCGTTGCCGAGCTTGCTGTAGGCAAAGCGGTGGATCTTGTCGAGGCTGGCCAGCGTCTGCGCCGGATCGGGCAGGGCCGGGGTGATGAACTCCAGCAGCGATTCGGAATAGTCGGTGGTGATTTGATCGTTGGTCAGCGCCGAGCCCAATTCTTCAGGGTGCGGGGTCTGAGCCAGGCGTGCGTCAGGCGTGACGCGCAGGCATTCGCGCTCGATGCCGTGCAGGCATTGCTCAAGCAGAGTGAGGTTAGCGCGCTTGCTGAGCAGAGCCAGGCGGCGGTTGAGAAGTTGGCTCAAGTTGGATTCCTTCACGCGTCAGTCGCCCCAATATGGGGGTGGTCAGGACGGTCTACAAGGGTGAAGTTGAAACCGGCGTGGTCGCCTGGCTTTTATTGATACTGCTTTGGCCCCGTCCCTGTTTCGGCCCCTGAGCGCTCCAAGCGCCTTCCGGCACCGCGTCAGCAGTACCGAAATTAACTCAAATGACCCCGTGGCGGCTACAGGACAGCGAACGTGCCTTGTGCTTTTGCGACCAGTTTGTCGCCCTGGAATACATCGGCTTCGACCACCAGCGTGCGTCGTCCGGGGTGGATGACTTTGGCGATGCACAGCACGTCGCCTTCAGACACCGCGCGGATGTAGTTGATCTTGCACTCGATAGTCGCGCTCTGCTGATCGAACCCATGGGCGCTGGAACACGCCAGCCCCATGCTGATATCGACCAGGCTGAACAGCGCGCCACCGTGCAGCTTGCCACCCCGGTTGCGCAGTTGCGGCTCCAGGCTTAGCGCTACGTGCGCCACGCCGTCTTCCACCGACTGCACGCGGCAACCGATCAACTCGCTGAAAGCGCTTTGGGTCAGGCCGTCCGGGAGCGCCATTAGCGTTTCTTCAACTGTTTGGCGTTGGCAAACAGCGAAGCCATCGCGTTGTTGCTTGGCGCGGCGGCAACGGTTTCTTTACGGGGTGCGGTGTTTTGCTGGCGCGGGGCGGAACCCGGGCGTGCACCACGGGCGCCGTCAATCTTCTCGCCCGGGGTGTCGCTCATGCGCATCGACAGGCCAACGCGTTTGCGCGGGATGTCGACTTCCATGACCTTGACCTTGACCACGTCACCGGCTTTCACGGCTTCACGCGGGTCCTTGATGAACTTCTCGGACAATGCCGAGATGTGCACAAGGCCGTCCTGATGCACGCCGATATCGACGAAAGCCCCGAAGTTGGTCACGTTGGTCACCACGCCTTCCAGGATCATGCCCAGTTGCAGGTCCTTGAGGTCTTCGACGCCTTCCTGGAACTCAGCCGTCTTGAACTCGGGACGCGGGTCGCGGCCCGGTTTTTCCAGCTCTTGCAGAATGTCGGTCACGGTCGGCAGGCCGAAGGTTTCGTCGGTGAACTTCTTCGGGTCCAGACGCTTCAAGAAGCTCGCGTCGCCGATCAGCGAGCGGATGTCGCGCTCGGTGTCCGAAGCAATGCGCTTGACCAGCGGGTAGGCCTCGGGGTGAACCGCCGAGCTGTCCAATGGGTTGTCGCCATTCATTACGCGCAAGAAACCTGCCGCTTGCTCGAAGGTTTTTTCGCCCAGGCGGCTGACTTTTTTCAGCGCCGCACGGGTTTTGAACGCGCCGTTCTCGTCGCGATGACTGACGATGTTTTGCGCCAGCGTGGCGTTGAGGCCCGAGATGCGTGCCAGGAGCGCCACGGATGCGGTGTTCACGTCCACGCCCACGGCGTTTACGCAATCTTCAACCACAGCGTCCAGGCCACGTGCCAGTTTGAGTTGGGACACGTCGTGCTGGTACTGACCCACACCAATGGACTTGGGATCGATCTTCACCAGTTCGGCCAGCGGGTCTTGCAGGCGGCGGGCAATGGACACGGCACCACGGATCGATACGTCCAGGTCCGGGAATTCCTTGGCCGCCAGTTCCGAGGCCGAGTACACCGAAGCACCGGCTTCAGAGACCATCACCTTGGTGACTTTCAGGGCCGGGTATTTTTTCATCAGGTCGATGACCAGTTTGTCGCTTTCGCGGCTGGCAGTGCCGTTGCCGATGGCGATCAGCTCCACCGAGTGCTTGGCGCACAGGGCGGCCATGACCGAGATCGTCTGATCCCATTTGTTGTGCGGTACGTGGGGGTACACGGTGGCGTATTCGAGCAGCTTGCCGGTGGCATCGACCACGGCAATCTTGCAGCCGGTGCGCAGGCCCGGGTCCAGGCCCAGGGTGGCGCGCGGGCCAGCAGGTGCGGCCAGCAGCAGGTCGTGCAGGTTGTGGGCGAATACGTTGATCGCTTCGGTTTCAGCACCGTCGCGCAACTCACCCAGCAAGTCGGTTTCAAGGTGGGTGTAGAGCTTGACCTTCCAGGTCCAGCGCACTACTTCGCCAAGCCACTTGTCCGCCGGGCGGTTCTGGTTTTGCAGGCCGAAACGTTCGGCAATCATCATCTCGCCGGGATGCATCGACCCAGGCAGTTCTTCGCCCACTTTGAGTGAAGAGCTGAGAATACCTTCGTTGCGACCACGGAAAATCGCCAGCGCACGGTGAGAAGGCATGCTTTTGAGCGGCTCATCGTGTTCGAAGTAGTCGCGGAACTTGGCGCCTTCTTCTTCTTTGCCAGCGATCACGCGGGCACTGAGAATGGCTTCGTTCTTGAGGAAGCTGCGCAGTTTATCCAGCAGGCTGGCGTCTTCGGCGAAGCGCTCCATGAGGATGTACTTGGCGCCGTCGAGGGCCGCCTTGGTATCAGCCACCCCTTTTTCTGCGTCGATAAAACGGGCAGCTTCGGTTTCAGGGTTGCGTGTCGGGTCGTTGAACAGGCCATCTGCCAGCTCGCCAAGGCCTGCTTCCAGGGCGATCTGGCCCTTGGTGCGGCGCTTTTGCTTGTAAGGCAGGTACAAGTCTTCGAGGCGGGTTTTGGTCTCGGCGAGTTTGATGTCGCGGGCGAGTTCGGGTGTCAATTTGCCTTGTTCTTCGATGCTGGCGAGGATGCTCACGCGCCGTTCGTCGAGTTCACGCAGATAGCGCAGGCGTTCTTCCAGATGACGTAACTGGGTGTCATCCAGGCTGCCGGTCACTTCCTTACGGTAGCGAGAAATGAAGGGTACGGTGGAGCCTTCATCCAGAAGAGCGACGGCCGCTTCGACCTGCTGCGGGCGCACGCCAAGTTCTTCGGCGATGCGGCTGTTGATGCTGTCCATAAAACCACCTGACAAATTGTGATGCAGGCTCGCAGGCCCGGGCTTGAAGGCCTGCGAGGCTGGTTGAGCGGCCCGGAGGGCGCCGCTACCTGGGCCAAAAGGGCAGCCTGTTGACCCGTGAAATCAGCAAATTACGGCAGGTGTTGAAAAAATAAATCCTGCCACAACCATTGAAAATTCGAGGTTGCCTGACACAAAAGGCGGCGCATTATAACCAGCGTTCCCGGATTCAGGGGACTGCAGGCTGCGGCCACATTGATTGGTCTGCTGTTTGTAGAGGAAAAATCTGCTAACAATGCACACCATGCGTATGACAGCAGCTAAGCCATAATGCGCGCCGAGATCACAGGAGCATCTAATGAGCAGCATTGCACAACCGGCTGAAGGCGAAAAAATTCTCATCGTTGATGACGATCCTGGACTGAGCAGCCTGCTGGAACGTTTCTTCGTCAGCAAGGGCTATCGTGCCCGGGCTGTGCCGAACGTCGAGCAAATGGATCGTTTGCTGGCTCGTGAGGTATTTAACCTGGTGGTACTGGATTTGATGCTGCCCGGTGAAGACGGCTTGTCTGCCTGCCGCCGCCTGCGTGCAGCGGGCAATCGGGTGCCGATCATCATGCTGACTGCCAAGGGCGACGAGCTGAGCCGCATCAAGGGCCTGGAACTGGGCGCAGACGATTACCTGGCCAAACCGTTCAACCCCGATGAGCTGATGGCTCGGGTGCGGGCTGTATTGCGCCGCCAGTCGGCACCGGTGCCGGGTGCGCCGGGCAGCGAAGACGAAAGCGTGACTTTCGGTGATTACGAGTTGTCCCTGGCCACCCGCGAACTCAAGCGCGGTGATGAAGTTCACATGCTCACTACGGGTGAGTTTGCGGTACTCAAGGCCTTGGTCATGCATGCTCGCGAGCCATTGACCCGTGACAAGCTGATGAATCTGGCCCGTGGTCGCGAATGGGATGCACTGGAGCGTTCAATCGACGTTCAGATCTCCCGTTTGCGTCGCATGATCGAGCCTGATCCGTCCAAACCGCGCTATATCCAGACTGTCTGGGGCGTAGGTTATGTGTTCGTGCCGGATGGTAACGCGACCAAGTGACCGATCATTTGTAGGAGCGAGTCATTCAGGTTCCTGAGTGGCTCGCGATTCATTTTTTTGCGGGCTTTTGGGCTCGTTCCTGCAAAGTGTAAAAACGGCTGTCTATGAAAACCCCTCTCTGGTTTCCCCAAAGTTTTTTCTCGCGCACTCTCTGGCTCGTCCTGATAGTCGTTCTGTTTTCCAAGGCACTGACGCTGGTTTACCTGCTCATGAACGAGGACGTGTTGGTCGACCGCCAATACAGTCACGGTGTGGCACTGACCTTGCGCGCCTATTGGGCGGCCGATGAGGAAAACCGCAACAAGATTATCGATGCCGTTGATTTGGTGCGCGTCGTGGGTGGTGGTGTGCCCGAGGGTGAGCAGCACTGGCCTTACAGCGAAATCTACCAACGTCAGATGCAGGACGAGCTAGGCCCTGACACCGAAGTTCGCTTGCGCATGCACACGTCTCCCGCCCTGTGGGTGCGTGCGCCTAGCCTGGGTGAAGGCTGGTTGAAAGTGCCGCTGTATCCGCATCCGCTTCGTGGGCAGAAAATCTGGAATGTCCTGGGCTGGTTCCTGGCCATTGGCTTGTTATCCACTGCGTCGGCGTGGATTTTCGTCAGCCAGCTCAATCAGCCGCTCAAGCGACTGGTGTATGCGGCTCGTCAACTGGGGCAGGGGCGCAGCGTGCGCTTGCCGATCAGCGACACCCCCAGCGAGATGACCGAGGTGTACAGCGCCTTCAATCAAATGGCTGAAGATGTTGAGCAGGCAGGCCGTGAGCGTGAGCTGATGCTTGCCGGTGTGTCCCATGACCTGAGAACACCGCTGACCCGTTTGCGCCTTTCTCTGGAGCTGATGGGCAACCACAGCGACCTTTCAGACGATATGGTGCGTGACATTGAGGACATGGATGCGATTCTCGATCAGTTCCTGGCCTTTATCCGTGATGGGCGTGACGAGCCGGTCGAAGAAGTTGATCTGTGTGATCTGATCCGCGAAGTGGTGGCGCCCTACAACCAGAACGGTGAACAGGTGCGCTTGCGCTTGCAGCCGATCCAGCCGTTTGCGTTGCGTCGGGTGTCGATGAAGCGTCTGCTCAACAACCTGATCGGCAATGCCCTGCACCATGCGGGCGAAGACGTTGAGGTTGCTGCATATGTGTCCGGAGACGTCAGTGCACCGTACGTGGTGCTCAGCGTAATGGACCGGGGCGCGGGTATTGATCCTTCGGAACTTGAAGACATCTTCAATCCGTTTATTCGCGGTGACCGTGCCCGTGGTGGCAAAGGCACAGGGTTGGGCCTGGCTATCGTGAAGCGGATTGCCTCCATGCATGGCGGCAATGTTGAATTGCGTAACCGTAGCGGCGGTGGGCTGGAAGCCCGTGTACGCCTGCCGCTGGGGCTTATGTTGCCAAGAGGGGCGGTGTAGATTTTTCTGGCCCTGTGGGAGCGGGCTTGCTCGCGATGCAGGCGGCGCGGTCAGCCAGTTAAACTGCGGTGCTGCCATCGCGGGCAAGCCCGCTCCCACAGGGTTTGACGGGCGTTTAGCCTTTGCCCTTGGTCCGTGTCATGTGCGGGCTGCTGTTTTTTTCAAGATGTTGAATGATGATCCCGGCCACGTCCTTGCCTGTGGTGGTTTCAATACCTTCCAGGCCCGGCGATGAATTGACCTCCAGCACTAATGGGCCGTGGTTGGAGCGCAAAATATCGACCCCCGCCACGCTCAACCCCATGACCTTGGCCGCACGAATGGCGGTCATGCGCTCCTCAGGGGTGATCTTGATCAGGCTGGCGCTACCGCCCCGGTGCAGGTTGGAGCGGAACTCGCCAGGTTTGGCCTGACGCTTCATGGCCGCGATGACCTTGTCCCCGACCACGAAGCAGCGAATATCGGCGCCTCCCGCTTCCTTGATGTATTCCTGCACCATGATGTTTTGCTTGAGCCCCATAAAGGCCTCAATCACCGATTCAGCGGCAGTGGCGGTTTCGCACAGCACTACGCCGATGCCCTGGGTGCCTTCCAGTACCTTGATCACCAGCGGCGCGCCATTGACCATCTCGATCAGGTCGGGAATGTCGTCAGGGGAGTGGGCAAAACCGGTCACAGGCAAACCCAGGCCTCGACGCGACAGCAGTTGCAACGAGCGCAGTTTGTCCCGTGAACGGGCAATCGCTACCGACTCATTGAGCGGGAACACCCCCATCATTTCGAACTGACGCAACACTGCACAGCCATAGAACGTGACCGAGGCGCCAATACGCGGGATTACGGCGTCGAAGCCTTCCAGTGGCTTGCCGCGATAGTGAATCTGCGGCTTATGACTGGCAATGTTCATATAGGCGCGCAGGGTATCGATCACTACCATTTCATGGCCTCGTTCGGTACCGGCTTCAACCAGACGACGAGTGGAATACAGACGCGGGTTACGCGACAGCACAGCGATCTTCATGCAACACCTGTGGCAGAGGTAGTAGTGACCGGAAACACCGGCTTGTCTTGAACGTATTTATGTTCTGGATTGACGACCAGCTGGCCGTCAATCAGGGCTTTCGAGCCCAGTAATAAGCGGTAACGCATCGATTTGCGGCAGGCGAGGGTGAACTCGACCTGCCAGACCCGATCGCCCAGCGCCAGGCCGGTACGGATCACATAGCGAACCTGGGTGTGACCATTGGAGCTTTTTATGGTTTTTATGGCGACTAACGGGGCTTCACAGCGGCGGTGGCGCAGCTGTACCAACGTGCCCAAATGGGCATTGAAACGTACCCACTTTTCACCCTCGCGCTCAAATGGCTCGATCTCGGTGGCGTGCAAGCTGGAGGTACTGGCACCGGTGTCGATTTTCGCCCGCAGGCCGGCAACTCCCAAATCGGGAAGCGCCACCCACTCGCGCAGACCGACAACGGTCAAGTGATCAAAAGTCTTCAATATAAGTAACCAGCGATTAACGTATTCAGGCTGCAGGAGAAACCCTGCAGGTAAAACAATCGGCGATGCCGATTTGGCTGTGTAGAAACGGTATTCACGCAGAATATCCGGCAAATGGCGACAGTTATCTACGTGTACGCTATTCAGCAGGCAGGCATTCTATCGGGCTGATTGCTTCAGTTGTTCATCGCAAGTAGTAGTACAGTTCTGACTATTCAAATGAAGAGGGATTCCAGTGGCACAAAAACAGGAAGTGGACGACAAGGTTCGCCTGGACAAGTGGCTCTGGGCAGCGCGTTTTTACAAAACCCGTGCATTGGCCAAAGCCGCGATCGAAAGCGGCAAGGTGCATTGCCGTGGTGAGCGCTGCAAACCGAGCAAAGAGCCACGGGTGGGCGATGAACTGCAAATACGTGTAGGCCTTGAAGAACGTACTGTGGAAGTCAAAGCACTGTCAGTGGTGCGTCGAGGCGCTCCCGAGGCTCAATTGCTGTACGCCGAAACCGGGCAAAGCATTGCCAAGCGGGAAAACGCAGCGGCCATGCGCAAATCCGGTGCAATGGGTATCAGCACCGAAGGAAAACCAACCAAGAAACAACGACGCCAACTGCATCAGTTCCATGATGCCAGTGGGGCCGAGTGAGCTGGCCGAAGCTCGCAAACCGTACGTCGAGTCTGTGTGCGCATAACTTGTAATCATCCATGTATGGCGCCATATAGGGTCATTAGACCTGCACGACATCCAACGATCCGTACACATTTTGTCACCAATTCAGAACTCTATTCTTATGTCCGACTTACTCAAAAACGATGCCACACAACGCTTTATGTTCGATACCAGCGACGCCCGTGGCGAACTGGCATCGCTGGAGCATAGCTACGCTGACGTGTTGGCCAAGCACGCTTATCCACAGCCGGTCCAGCAGTTGCTGGGCGAGCTGATGGCTGCTGCTGCGTTGCTGGTGGGCAACCAGAAAATTGATGGTTTGCTGAGCTTGCAAGCCCGTTCGGAAGGCCCGGTGCCGCTGCTGATGATCGAATGCACCAGCGACCGTGAGATACGCGGCCTGGCACGTTTCGACGCCGATCGCATTGCTCCTGATGCCACTCTGGCCGACCTGCTGCCCAATGGCGTACTGGCCATTACCATTGATCCTACGGTTGGCAAACGCTACCAGGGGATTGTGGACCTGAACGGCGAAACCCTGGCCGACTGTTTCACCAACTACTTCGTGATGTCCGAGCAAGTGCCAACCCGCTTCTGGCTGGTTGCCGATGGCCAGCGCGCCCGTGGCATGTTCTTGCAGCAGTTGCCTGCCGACGTGGTCAAGGATGAAGACGAGCGTGTGGACAGCTGGGACCGGCTGCTGATGCTGGGCGATACACTCAAAGCTGAAGAGCTGCTGGGGCTGGACAACGAGACTATCCTGCACCGCCTTTATCACGAAGAAACCGTGCGTCTGTTTGACAACGAGGCCATCGAATTCAAGTGCAGCTGTTCCCGTGAGCGTTCGGGCAATGCCCTGACCAGCCTCGGCCACGAAGATGCGCTGACTCTGGTGACCGAGCATGGCGGTCATATCGAAATCGACTGCCAGTTTTGCAACGAGCGCTACCTGTTTGACGCGGCTGATGTCGATCAATTGTTCGCAGGCGCGGGTGTTGAATCCCCTTCTGGCACTCATCACTAAAACGTTTCAGCCTAGGTAAAACACCTGTCAAACCCCGTTCTTGCGCGGTTCTGACAGGTGGGCCCTACTCTTTTTGGGGTTTTCTGGCATAATCCGGCCCACTTTTTTCGCGGTAGTAGTGCAAATTTTTCTACTACAAAACGTTTGGCGCACTCGGCCAATGGCCGACGGGGAACCTCATGACGCAAGCTAATAACGCCGTGTACACCGATCTGAGCATCGACGATCTGGTCAAAGAAGCCCTGAGCCGTGGTGAAGGCGTGCTTGCCGACAATGGCGCACTGGTTGTCGAAACTGGCCACCGTACAGGCCGTTCACCGGCTGACCGCTTCATTGTTGAAGAACCGTCCACTCAGGCATCCATTGCCTGGGGCCCGATCAACCGCAAGTTCCCGGCCGACAAGTTCGATGCCTTGTGGGACCGCGTCGAGGCGTTCAACAACGCGCAAGAGCATTTCGTTTCCCACGTGCATGTAGGTGCTTCCGAAGACCACTACCTGGCCGTGAAAATGACTACCCAGACTGCCTGGCAGAACCTGTTCGGCCGTTGCCTGTTCATCAACCCGGCTCAGTACAACCCGGCCGGTCGTGAAGAGTGGCAAGTGCTCAACGTGGCCAACTTCGAGTGCGTACCTGAGCGTGATGGCACCAACTCTGACGGTTGCGTGATCCTCAACTTCGCCCAGAAAAAAGTGCTGATCGCCGGTATGCGTTACGCCGGTGAAATGAAAAAAGCCATGTTCTCGGTACAGAACTTCCTGTTGCCTGCTGCTGACGTGCTGCCGATGCACTGCGCTGCCAACATTGGCGAAGAAGGCGATGTGACCCTGTTCTTCGGCCTGTCCGGCACCGGTAAAACCACCCTGTCCGCCGATGAAAGCCGTTACCTGATCGGTGATGACGAACACGGTTGGGGCGAAGGTGTGGTGTTCAACATCGAAGGCGGTTGCTATGCCAAGTGCATCGACCTGTCCGAGAAGAACGAGCCGGTCATCTGGAAAGCCATCAAGCACGGCGCCGTGTTGGAGAACGTTGTTCTCGACGATGCAAAGCACCCTGACTATGCCGATGTCAGCCTGACCCAGAACAGCCGCGCAGCTTACCCGCTGGAGCACGTTGCCAAGCGTTCCGAGAAGAACCTGGGCGGCGAGCCAAACGCTGTGATCTTCCTGACCTGCGACCTGACCGGCGTATTGCCGCCCGTGTCGATCCTCAGCGAAGAACAAGCGGCCTACCACTTCCTGTCCGGCTACACCGCACTGGTGGGCTCGACTGAAATGGGTTCGGGCAGCGGCATCAAGTCCACCTTCTCCACCTGCTTCGGCGCACCGTTCTTCCCGCGTCCGGCTGGCGAATACGCAGAGCTGCTGATCAAACGCATCCGCGGCTTCGGCTCCAAGGTGTACCTGGTCAACACCGGCTGGACCGGTGGTGGCTACGGTGTTGGCAAGCGCTTCAACATCCCGACCACCCGTGGCGTGATTGCTGCGATCCAGAGCGGTGCTCTGGTCGGCGCAGAAACCGAACACCTGGACACCATCAACCTCGACGTGCCATTGGCCGTACCGGGCGTTGACACTGTTCTGCTCAATCCACGCAACACCTGGGCAGACAAAGCTGCCTACGACGAAGCTGCCAAGGCATTGGCTGGCCTGTTCGTAGAGAACTTCAAGAAGTTCGACGTCAGCGACGCGATCAAGGCAGCGGGTCCGAAGGCGTAAGCATTCGGTCAGTGTGTTGATCCACAAAGAAGCCGCCTGAGAGGGCGGCTTTTTTGTGCCTGAGCAGATGCATCCTGTGGGAGCGGGCTTGCTCGCGATGGCATCGCCGGGGTGACTCTGGCAAACCGCGTTGCCCGAATCGCGAGCAAGACTGCTCCGACAGAACGTCTTACCTAAGCTTCCAGGTTTTGCGTATCCCAATGGCCGCTGCTGATCGCCGCGTACAGCATGCCGATGGTCAGGGGTACTTTGCCCTCGCGGCCCTTGGCCTTGCGCTTGAGGTGCGGGTCGTTGCCCGCAGGCTGGAAGTAGCGGTAGGCATCATAGTCCGCCAACTCGAGCCCGAAACGTTCCTCGAGGGCTTCCATCAAATGCTGGGCATCGCTGCCATTGCAGCCAAGATCCGCGTTGATCGCGGTCTTGAGACTGATGGTTTTGTGTTCCGGCAGGCCGATTTCTTCATGCAGCAACTGCATCAGCTCGCGCAGGATGGGGGTGTCCGGGAGGTCGGTGGCGAGTTTCATTATCAAAAGTCCGAAAAGAGTTTCAAGGTATCTCTCCTGGCGAATGACTCTTCAACCAGTCAGCCAGTGCTGCGTTCATGCGTGTTTGCCAGCCGGGGCCGGAGGCCTTGAATTGCTCTACGACTTCGGGAGCAAGACGGATGGTGATTCGTGTGAGCACTTTGTTCGCTTTGGGTCTGCCGCGTTTAATCAACAGCGGACCTTTGAACTCGTCGGCAGCTTCAAAAAAGGCTTCTGTCAGTTCGGGCGCGTCATCCGGGTCAACCCAGTCGATGGGCGTAGAGTGCTTGTTCGCGCTCATTGGCTTTCCTCATGGAAATAATACGGCGGTCCGCGCCGCGCGGTGTCCAGACCAAAACAATCATGCGCTCCTGTAACAGGCCGATGCTGATTAGTCGGACTTCGCCGTAATCCTGGCGTGAGTCTTCAGATGTGAAGTGATGACCTGCAAATAGGGTTTTTGCGTCAGCGAAATCAAGGCCTCGCTCGATTAGCGTCTTGTTGCGTTTGGTGATGTCGTAGGTTATTTGCATCAATTTATCGTATGCACAATAAATACTACTGACAAAATCCTGTTATTGCCAAATTTTGCGTTTTCTCCTGACAAAGGGTTATTCAGGGCATCCTGGCTCGACCCTGTATCATCCCCTCTCAATTTGCCCCCGGCCTTTTCTCGATCGGCTGCAAACCTGGCGTAGAGTCTTGCGCTTTGCAACGGTCAAAGGAGTGACAGTCATGCACAACACCCTGGAACAGGTCTTTGGTTATCCACAGTTTCGTGCCGGGCAAGAAGCGGCGATCAGTGCCGTGTTGGCTGGACGTTCAGCGGCGGCGATTTTCCCTACGGGATCGGGCAAATCCCTGTGCTACCAACTGCCGGCGCTGCTGTTGCCTCACCTGACGCTAGTGGTTTCGCCGCTGTTGGCCTTGATGCAGGACCAATTGGCTTTTTTGCAGCGCCACGGGATTGCAGCGGCCAGCATCGATTCGGCGCAAAGCCGCGACGAGGCAAGCGCCGTCATGGCCCGGGCGAAAGCGGGCGAGTTGAAGATCCTGATGATTTCGGTCGAGCGACTGAAAAACGAGCGCTTTCGTAACTTTTTGCAGCAAGTGCCGATTTCCCTGCTGGTGGTGGACGAAGCGCACTGTATTTCCGAGTGGGGGCATAATTTCCGTCCGGACTACCTGAAGCTTCCGGACTACCAGCGCCAGTTCAATATCCCGCAAGCGCTGCTGCTGACCGCGACGGCGACCCCTAATGTGATCGCAGACATGCAGGTCAAGTTCGCGATTGCCGAGTCGGACGTCATCACCACCGGTTTCTATCGCGCCAATCTCAATCTTTGGGTCGAGCCCGTCACTGGTGCCGCCAAGCGTCAGCGCCTGGTGCAGTGGATGGGCGAGCGTCTCGGTCAGCCGAGCATTGTGTATGTCACGCTGCAAAAGACCGCCGAGCACATTGCCCAGCACTTGAACCAGAACGGGATTAGCGCCAACGCCTATCACGCCGGTTTGCCCCATGATCAGCGCGAGGGCATTCAGCGCCAGTTCATGGGCGGGCAGTTGAATTGCATCGTTGCCACCATTGCCTTTGGCATGGGCATCGACAAGAGCGACATCCGTAACGTGGTGCATTTCGACTTGCCCAAGTCGATCGAAAACTACAGCCAGGAAATCGGCCGCGCAGGGCGTGATGGCGCACCCTCGGAGTGCCTGGTGCTGGCCAATCGCGACAGCCTCAATGTGCTGGAAAACTTTGTGTACGGCGACACGCCGGAGTTGCAGGGCATTCGCTATGTACTCGATGAGTTGCGTGAGGCAATTGTGCAAGGGCAGTGGGAGTTCATGCTGCTGCCTCTGTCCGATCAGAGCAACATTCGTCAGTTACCGCTCAAGACTTTGTTGGTCCAGTTGGAACTGCGTGGCCTGATTGCCCCTCGCTATGCCTATTTCGCCGAGTATCGTTTCAAATTCCTGATAGAACCTGATGTGTTGCTGGCCAAGTTTGAGGGCGAGCGTCAGCAATTTGTCTCGGCCATCATCCAGACTTCCAGCCGAGCCAGAACCTGGGCCACGGTGAATTTCGACGGGCTGTACAGCCAGCATCAGGCTGATCGGAACCGGGTGGTCAAAGCGCTGGATTACTTTCAGGAGAAGGGCTGGATCGAACTTGAAAGCAAGCAGATGACCGAGGTCTACAGCCTGTTGGTTCAAGATTTTGATGCTCAGGCTCTGAGCCTGGAACTGCATGCCTACTTCAAGGCTCACGAGCGTGGCGAGATTACGCGGATTCACGCAATGTTGGCGCTGTTCGCCAGTGAAACCTGCTTGAGCTACCGGCTGGCGCAGTATTTTGGGGATGAGCAGGCGCCGCAGCAGTGCGGCCATTGTTCAGTGTGTGCTGGGCAGGTCGCTCACTTGCCGGAGCCGCCCGCACTGATGCCGCTTGTGGATAAAAACTTCGAAGCTCTGTGTGGTGCTTTTATCCACAGGCATCAGGAGTTCACGGGAAGTTATCCCCCGGCAGAACGCCTGACCCGGTTTTTATGCGGGATCAGCGTGCCGATGTTCACCAAGATGAAAGCGCGTGCCATTCCAGGTTTTGCGGCATTGGAGAACTACCCCTATGCCGCGGTCCGCGATTGGGCGGTGAAAGGGCTGAGTTAACGGGTAGTCGCTGCCGCAGGCGGCGAGGGCGACCGCAGTTTTGTTACCCCAACAACTCGCGCAGCACCCGGGTGAAGTCGCGGCAGCTGGCTTCTTCATCGGCATGACGGCCGTCGCGCACCACCCACTGACCGTTGACCAATACGTCTCGTACCTGACGATCGCCGCCCGCAAACAGCCAGCGGTTAAGAATGGCGTCGTCCTGTGCCGTGGCCAGGTACGGGTCATTACCGTCCAGTACCAGCCAGTCGGCGCGCTGACCAACGGCTAATCCGGCAACCGCCTGGCCCATCGCCTGGGCGCCGCCCACCAGTGCGGCGTCATACAGAGTGCGGCCGACCATCGGCTGGTCGCTGCGATACATCCGGTTGCGGCGCTGATCGCGCAAGCGCTGGCCGTATTCCAGCCAGCGCAGCTCTTCAACCACGCTCAGGGACACATGGCTGTCCGAGCCAATGCCCATTCGCCCGCCTTGAGCAAGGAAATCCACGGCCGGAAAAATGCCGTCACCCAGGTTGGCTTCGGTGGTCAGGCACAACCCGGCCACGGCCTGGCTCTGCGCCATCAGCTGGACTTCGGCAGCGTTGGCGTGGGTTGCATGCACCAGGCACCAGCGTTGATCGACCTCAACGTTGTCATACAGCCACTGGATTGGACGTTTGCCGCTCCAGCTCAGGCAATCGTCGACTTCCTTTTGTTGCTCTGCGATATGGATATGCACCGGGCAGGTCGTGTCGCCGGCCTGCAGAACTTCGTGGATTTGCTCGGGAGTGACGGCGCGCAGCGAGTGAAAGCACAAGCCCAGGGTTTGTGCAGGCTGTTGAGCCAGCAGCGGCTTTAGCTGTTGCTGCAGCTTCAGGTAGTGCTCGGTGCTGTTGATAAAACGCCGTTGACCGTCGTTGGGTGCCTGCCCGCCAAAGCCGGAGTGGCTGTAGAGCACTGGCAGCAAGGTCAGGCCAATGCCGGTGGAGCGCGCCGCTTCGCTGATGCGCAGCGCCAGTTCTGCTGGATTGGCATAGGGCTGGCCCGAAAGATCGTGGTGCACGTAATGGAATTCAGCCACCGAGGTGTAACCGGCCTTGAGCATTTCGATGTACAACTGACGGGCAATGACACCGAGCTGTTCAGGGCTTATTTTTCCGACGAGCCGATACATTAAATCGCGCCACGTCCAGAAACTATCGTTGGGGTTGCCCGCCACTTCGGCCAAACCGGCCATGGCCCGCTGGAATGCGTGGGAGTGCAGATTCGGCATGCCCGGTAGCAGTGGGCCGTTCAGCCGTTCGGCGCCGTGCGCGTCGGCATTGGCCTGGATTCGGGTCAAGTAGCCATCGGCACCGACCTCGATGCGGACATTGGTAGCCCAGCCTGTAGGCAGTAGCGCGCGCTCGGCAAAGAAGACGGACATCGGTTCGGTACCCCATTGCTTGTAATTTGTATATACATATACAGACGTTTGCCTGCTCGGTAAACTCCGGCAAGCTACGACTCTTAACTCATTACCAAGGATTGCCTGTGTCGACTCCGCCTGTCGTGTCCCCGCTGGCCGCCCACATGGGCGATAGCCCGGCCCCGCTTTACGCTCGAGTAAAGCAAATGATCACTGCGCAGATCCAGAGCGGAAACTGGCCGCCGCATTATCGTGTGCCTTCCGAGAGCGAGCTTGTGACCCAGTTGGGGTTCAGCCGCATGACCATCAACCGTGCGCTGCGTGAAATGACCGCCGACGGCTTGCTGGTGCGCATGCAGGGCGTTGGCACCTTTGTGGCCGAGCCCAAGACCCAGTCCGCGCTGTTCGAAGTCAACAATATCGCCGATGAAATCGCTGCTCGCGGGCACAAGCACACCTGCAAGGTCATCAGTCTGGGTGAAGAAATGGCCGGCTCGGAACGTGCCGCCGTGCTCGACATGCGTGAAGGGCAGAAGGTCTTTCACTCACTGATCGTGCACTACGAGAACGGGATTGCCGTGCAAATCGAGGACCGTTTCGTCAATGCCCTGGTGGCACCGGACTACCTCAAGCAGGATTTCACCCTGCAAACGCCTTACGCCTATTTGTCTCAAGTCGCCCCGCTGACTGAGGGCGAGCACGTGGTCGAAGCGATTTTGGCTGACCCCAAAGAGTGCAAATTACTGCAAATCGAGCCTGGCGAGCCGTGCCTGCTGATTCGTCGCCGCACCTGGTCGGGTCGTCAGCCTGTTACCGCCGCCCGACTGATCCACCCCGGTTCCCGTCATCGTCTTGAAGGACGTTTCAATAAATGATCCAGCCTGAAGTTTTACGTGCCGTCGACTATCCGCGCATGCCGTGGAAGAACGGCGGCGGCAGCACTGAAGAAATCACCCGAGACGCAGGCGAGGGCCTTGATGGCTTTGGCTGGCGCCTGTCGATTGCCGATATCGGCGAGTCGGGCGGCTTTTCACGTTTTGACGGCTACCAGCGAATCATCAGCGTGCTGCAGGGTGCGGGCATGAACCTGCAGGTCGACGGGGTGAGCACGCGGGCACTGTTACCGTTCGATGCTTTTGCATTCAAGGGTGAAAGCGCCGTTGCCTGCACCCTGATCGATGGTCCGATTCGCGACTTCAATCTGATCTATGCCCCGCAGCGCTACACCGCGCGGTTGCAATGGCTGGAGGCGACCACCCCTCAGCGCGTGTTCACTTCGGCGCACACCCTGGTGGTTTTCAGCGCAGGCGAACAGGTTCATGTGGGCCTGGGTAACACCTGCCACGAACACCTGGGCCGTTACGACTGTTTGCAACTGAGCGGCAATCGCGAGTTGCTTGAAGTGACGGTGACAGGCCTGTGCTGTGTGATTGAGTTGAGCGCGGTCTAACTGATCATGTAGTCGCTGCCGCAGGCTGCGAAGGGTTGCGGAGCAACCCGTTTTCCTGGAGCACCCGCGTCCCGCTTCGCAGCCTGCGGCAGCGACTACACACGCTACACGCTCTGTTACCGAACGCCCCAACTCAGCGCACAGACCTCCTCCAGTAACACTCCTGCGAATCATTCATCCTCTTCTCAAAAACCTGGCGCACGGTTTTTAGCCTGTGTTTTCGGGCTCTCTAACTTTTTCATTTGCGAATTTCACACATTGGCCGCTAACTTGCATATGCTTGTATGTACAAGTACATAAGTGTGCGTCGATCCTCTTCTCACACCCGACGCATCCGACTATCGCTGAGGAGTTACCCGTGACTTCAACTACCCCAAAATCGCCTGCCGAGTTCACCCGTCACCGTGAAGGTGAAATCCGCGCCGCCCGTGGCACCCAGCTCACTGCTAAAAGCTGGATGACCGAAGCGCCGCTGCGGATGTTGATGAACAACCTCGACCCGCAAGTGGCCGAGAACCCGACCGAGCTGGTGGTGTATGGCGGTATTGGCCGGGCAGCACGTAACTGGGAGTGCTACGACAAAATCGTCGAAAGCCTGACCAACCTCAACGATGACGAAACCCTGCTGGTGCAGTCGGGCAAGCCGGTCGGCGTGTTCAAAACCCACAGCAATGCACCACGGGTACTGATCGCCAACTCCAACCTGGTACCGCACTGGGCCACGTGGGAGCACTTCAACGAACTCGACGCCAAAGGCCTGGCCATGTACGGCCAGATGACCGCCGGCAGCTGGATCTACATCGGCAGCCAGGGCATCGTCCAGGGCACCTACGAAACCTTCGTCGAAGCCGGTCGCCAGCACTACAACGGCAGCCTGGTCGGCAAGTGGGTACTGACCGCAGGTCTGGGCGGCATGGGCGGCGCACAGCCTCTGGCCGCCACCCTGGCCGGTGCCTGCTCGCTGAACATCGAATGCCAGCAAAGCCGTATCGATTTCCGCCTGGCCACTCGCTATGTCGACGAGCAAGCCGTGGACCTGGATGACGCGCTGGCCCGTATCGCCAAATACACCGCTGAAGGCAAAGCGATCTCCATCGCGCTTTGTGGGAACGCCGCTGAATTGCTGCCAGAAATGGTTCGTCGTGGCGTACGCCCGGACATGGTCACCGACCAGACCAGCGCCCACGACCCCCTGAACGGCTATCTGCCAAAAGGCTGGACCTGGGAGCAGTACCGCGACCGCGCCGTGACCGATCCGGCAGCCGTGGTCAAAGCCGCCAAAGCCTCGATGGGCGAGCACGTTGAAGCCATGCTGGCCTTCCAGAAAGCGGGCGTGCCGACCTTCGACTACGGCAACAACATTCGTCAGATGGCCAAAGAAGTGGGCGTAGAAAACGCCTTCGACTTCCCTGGTTTTGTACCGGCTTATATCCGCCCATTGTTCTGCCGTGGTGTAGGCCCGTTCCGCTGGGTCGCGCTGTCGGGCGATGCCGAAGACATCTACAAAACCGACGCCAAGGTCAAAGAGCTGATCGCTGACGACGCCCACCTGCACAACTGGCTGGACATGGCTCGCGAGCGCATCAGCTTCCAGGGTCTGCCGGCACGTATCTGCTGGGTTGGTCTGGGCCAGCGCGCCAAGCTGGGCCTGGCGTTCAACGAAATGGTGCGCAGCGGCGAGCTGAAAGCCCCGATCGTGATCGGCCGCGACCATCTGGACTCCGGTTCGGTATCGAGCCCGAACCGTGAAACCGAGTCGATGAAAGATGGATCGGACGCCGTGTCCGACTGGCCATTGCTCAACGCCCTGTTGAACACCGCGAGCGGCGCGACCTGGGTTTCGCTGCACCACGGCGGTGGCGTGGGCATGGGCTTCTCTCAGCACTCGGGGATGGTGATCGTGTGTGACGGTACCGACGAAGCGGCTGAGCGTATCGCCCGTGTACTGCACAACGACCCGGCAACCGGCGTGATGCGTCACGCAGATGCGGGCTACGACATCGCCATCGACTGTGCAAACGAGCAGGGCCTGAACCTGCCGATGATCAACGGCTGATAAATACCTGTAGTCGCTGCCGAAGGCTGCGAAGGGGCTAGCAGGGCCTTCAAGAAAACGGGTTGCTCCGCAACCCTTCGCAGCCTGCGGCAGCGACTACCACATACATTTCGGTTACACGCGTGAAGGAGTATTAACGTGCTTGAGTTAAACCTGATCCCCGGCCAACTGAGCCTTGCCCAACTGCGTGACATCTATCAGCAGCCAGTCACCCTGAGCCTGGACGAAAGTGCGTCGGCGCAGATCGATGCCAGTGTGGCGTGCGTTGAGCAGATCCTTGCCGAGAACCGCACCACGTACGGCATCAACACCGGTTTCGGTTTGTTGGCTTCGACCAAAATTGCCAGCGAAGACCTGGAAAACCTCCAGCGCTCCTTGGTGCTGTCCCACGCAGCCGGTATCGGCGAGCCAATCAGCGATGATCTGGTACGCCTGATCATGGTGCTCAAGGTCAACAGCCTGAGCCGTGGTTTCTCCGGGATTCGTCGCGTGGTGATCGATGCGTTGATCGCGCTGATCAATGCCGAGGTTTACCCGCACATTCCACTTAAAGGTTCGGTAGGCGCATCCGGCGACCTGGCACCGTTGGCGCATATGTCGCTGGTGCTGCTGGGCGAAGGCAAGGCCCGTTACAAGGGTGAGTGGCTGGATGCCGTCACGGCCTTGAAACAAGCCGGTCTTGAGCCGCTGACCCTGGCTGCCAAAGAAGGCCTGGCCCTGCTTAACGGCACTCAAGTGTCGACGGCCTATGCCTTGCGCGGTCTGTTTGAAGGCGAAGACCTGTTTGCTGCCGCGATGGCCTGTGGCGGCCTGACCGTTGAAGCCGTTCTGGGTTCGCGCTCGCCGTTCGATCCACGCATTCATGCTGCCCGCGGTCAACGCGGTCAGATCGACGCCGCTGCCATTTACCGCGACCTGCTGGGCGCGAGCAGCGAAGTGTCCGAGTCGCACAAGAACTGCGACAAGGTACAAGACCCGTACTCCCTGCGTTGCCAGCCGCAAGTGATGGGTGCCTGCCTGACCCAGTTCCGCCAGGCCGCCGAAGTGCTGGGCATTGAAGCCAACGCAGTGTCGGATAACCCGCTGGTATTCGCCGAGCAGGGCGACGTGATCTCCGGTGGCAACTTCCACGCCGAGCCGGTTGCAATGGCTGCTGACAACATGGCGCTGGCGATTGCAGAAATCGGTTCGCTGAGCGAGCGTCGGATCTCGTTGATGATGGACAAGCACATGTCGCAATTGCCGCCGTTCCTGGTGGCCAATGGTGGCGTGAACTCCGGCTTCATGATCGCTCAGGTAACGGCTGCGGCCCTGGCCAGCGAGAACAAGGCGTTGTCCCACCCACACAGCGTTGACAGCATTCCGACCTCGGCCAACCAGGAAGACCACGTATCGATGGCCCCTTCTGCTGGCAAGCGTCTGTGGGAAATGGCCGAAAACGTCCGAGGCGTACTGGCGATCGAGTGGCTGGCCGCGTGCCAGGGTCTGGATCTGCGTGATGGCCTGAAAACCTCGGCCAAGCTTGAAGTCGCTCGTACCACCCTGCGCAGCAAGGTTGCTCATTATGAGAAAGACCGCTTCTTCGCGCCGGATATCGAAGTTGCCATGCAACTGCTGGCAACCCGTTGCCTGAACGATCTGCTGCCTGCTCACGTTCTGCCAAGCCTGTAACCCCAAAAAACGCAGAGGGTCTTATCGACCCTCTGCGTCTCTGTTTTCGCCGACAAAAATAATCAAGGACGCGAAATGCAAAACCAGACTCAAGGTTTGAAACGCGGGCTATCCGCTCGCCACATCCGTTTTATGGCGCTGGGTTCAGCGATCGGAACGGGTCTTTTTTATGGTTCAGCCGCTGCCATCCAAATGGCTGGGCCTGCTGTGCTGCTGGCGTACCTGATTGGTGGCGCCGCGGTGTTCATGGTGATGCGTGCACTGGGCGAAATGGCCGTGCATAACCCGGTATCCGGCTCGTTTGGCCAATATGCCAGCACCTACCTGGGCCCCATGTCCGGCTTTATCCTGGGCTGGACCTATGCCTTCGAGATGATCATCGTGTGTCTGGCCGATGTCACCGCCTTCGGCATTTACATGGGCTTCTGGTTCCCGGAAGTCGCGCGCTGGATCTGGGTGCTGGGCATCGTGCTGCTGATCGGCGGCTTGAACCTGTGCAGCGTCAAAGTCTTTGGCGAAATGGAGTTCTGGCTGTCGCTGCTTAAAGTTGCCGCGATCGTGGCCATGATCCTGGCCGGTTTCGGCATCATGCTGTTTGGCATCGGTACGTCTGGCAGCACGGATGCCGTGGCTACCGGCATCAGCAACCTGTGGTCCTTCGGCGGCTTCATGCCTAATGGCGTGGGCGGTTTGATCGCTTCGTTTGCCGTGGTGATGTTTGCCTTCGGCGGTATTGAAATCATCGGCATCACTGCCGGCGAAGCCAAAGATCCGCAGCGTGTGATTCCGAAAGCGATCAACGCGGTGCCGCTGCGCATTCTGCTGTTCTATGTACTGACCCTGTTTGTGTTGATGGCGATCTACCCTTGGACCCAGATCGGCAGCCAGGGCAGCCCGTTTGTGCAGATCTTTGACAGCCTGGGCATCAGCTCGGCGGCCACCATTCTGAATATCGTGGTGATTTCGGCGGCGGTGTCGGCCATCAACAGCGACATCTTCGGCGCGGGTCGCATGATGTATGGCCTGGCCCAGCAAGGGCAGGCACCTAAAGGCTTTGCAAAAATCTCCCGCCATGGCGTGCCGTGGATGACCGTACTGGTGATGGGCGCTACGTTGTTGGGCGGTGTGGTGCTCAACTACCTGATCCCGGAAAACATCTTCCTGGTCATCGCCTCGATTGCCACCTTCGCCACGGTCTGGGTGTGGTTGATGATTTTGGTGACCCAAGTGGCCATGCGCCGCTCCATGACCCGTGAGCAAGTAGCCGAGCTCAAGTTCCCGGTACCGTTCTGGCCGTATGCGCCAATGGCTGCTATCGCATTCATGGTGTTTATCTTCGGCGTACTGGGTTACTTCCCTGAGACCCAGGCGGCACTGATGGTAGGCGCGGTCTGGATTGTATTCCTGGTGGTGGCTTATCTATTGTGGGTAAAGCCGGCAGCGGGTCGGGCGATTGAAGTGGCTCCCGAGCTTTCCTGAGTTTTTGAACATTGACGGAGTGACGCAATGAAAACCCTTTGGCAACACTGCAATGTCGCAACCATGGCCAATGGCACGTACTCGATCATCGAGGATGCCGCCATTGTCACCCGTGATGGCTACATTGAGTGGATTGGTCCGCGTCAGCAGTTGCCGACGGGCGAGTATGGTCAAACCCACGGCCTGGAAGGGGCGTGGGTGACGCCGGGGCTGATCGATTGCCATACGCACACGGTGTTTGGCGGTAATCGCAGCGGCGAATTCGAGCAGCGCTTGCAGGGCGTGAGCTATGCAGAAATCGCCGCAGCCGGGGGCGGTATTGCCAGCACCGTGCGTGCGACCCGAGCTTCCAGCGAAGATGAATTGTTCGCCAGTGCCCGTCAGCGTTTGCTGTGTTTGCTGCGCGATGGCGTCACCAGCGTCGAGATCAAGTCCGGTTACGGCCTGAGCCTTGAAAGCGAGCGCAAAATTTTGCGGGTGATCCGTCGTCTGGGTGAAGCGTTGCCGGTCACGGTGCGTAGCACCTGCCTTGCGGCCCATGCCTTACCGCCGGAATACAAGGACCGTGCCGACGACTATATCGAGCATATCTGCAACGAGATGCTGCCCGCGTTGGCTGCCGAAGGTCTGATAGACGCGGTGGATGCGTTCTGCGAATACCTGGCGTTTTCGCCCGCCCAGGTTGAGCGGGTATTCAAAGTGGCGCAGCAATTGGGCTTGCCGGTCAAATTGCATGCCGAGCAGTTGTCCTCATTGCATGGCTCAAGCCTTGCGGCGCGCTACCAGGCGTTGTCGGCGGACCATCTGGAATTCATGACCGAAGAAGACGCCATTGCCATGGCCGCCTCCGGCACCGTGGCCGTGCTCTTGCCCGGTGCATTTTACTTCTTGCGTGAAACCCAGTTGCCGCCGATGGACGCCCTGCGCAAGCACGGAGTGAAAATCGCCATCGCCAGCGACCTCAACCCCGGCACGTCCCCTGGCTTGTCGTTGCGCCTGATGCTGAACATGGCCTGCACCTTGTTCCGCATGACCCCCGAAGAAGCCCTGGCTGGCGTCACCCAGCATGCAGCGACGGCATTGGGTATGGGCGAGACCCACGGTTCGCTTGAACCCGGCAAAGTGGCTGACTTTGTTGCCTGGAACATTGATCGTCCGGCAGACCTGGCCTACTGGCTGGGTGGTGATCTGGACAAACGCGTCGTGCGCAGCGGCGTTGACGTAACGCTTTAGGAGAAAAGCTTGTGGACAAGGTTCTGACATTCAAACAAGGCCGTGTGCCATTGCTGATCAGCATGCCCCATGCAGGCTTGAAGCTGACACCTGCGGTCAAGGCCGGGCTGATCCCCGAAGCGCAAAGCCTGCCGGATACCGACTGGCATATCCCGCGGCTCTATGAGTTTGCCGCCGAACTGGGTGCCAGCACCCTGGCGGCGGAGTATTCGCGCTTTGTGATCGACCTCAATCGCCCGCAGGACGATGCGCCGATGTATGTAGGTGCGACCACCGGGCTGTTCCCGGCCACGCTGTTCGACGGTGTGCCATTGTTTCGCGAAGGGCAGGTGCCTTCTGCCGCAGAGCGTGCAACGTATCTGGAGCAGATCTGGAAACCCTACCACCTGACCCTGGAGCAGGAACTCAAGCGCCTGAAGGACGAGTTTGGCTATGCGCTGCTGTTTGATGCGCACTCCATCCGTTCTTGCGTACCGCACCTGTTTGACGGGCGCTTGCCGGACTTCAACCTGGGCACTTTCAATGGTGCCAGTTGCGATCCGACCCTGGCCCGCGACCTTGAAGCCATTTGTGCCGAGCATCCGGCCTATAGCCACATCCTGAACGGACGCTTCAAGGGCGGTCATATCACTCGTCACTACGGCAGTCCGGCGGACAACATCCATGCCGTGCAGCTGGAACTGGCCCAGTGCACTTATATGGAAGAGTTCGAGCCGTTCAACTATCGCGAAGACCTTGCGGCACCGACCCAGGTGGTGCTCAAGCAGTTGCTGGCGCGGATTATCGAGTGGGGCCAGCAGCGATACTCCAAGGGCTGAGTCGGGTTGTATGGGAGCGGGCTTGCCCGCGATGCCATCGCGGGCAAGCCCGCTCCCACAGGGTTTAAGCAACAGCCCGATATTCAACCACAGTGTTTTTAAGGGCATGCTCATTGCACCCAATCGGGTTTATGATGCCAGAGGCAACATTATCCCGACCTCCCGGAGTGCGTAATGCAGACCTTGTTCCCGCAGATCAAACCCTACGCCCGGCATGAACTGGCAGTCGATGGCCCGCATGTGCTTTACGTTGACGAGAGCGGTTCGCCAGACGGCCTGCCAGTGGTGTTTGTCCACGGTGGACCGGGTTCGGGCTGCGATGCCAACAGCCGCTGCTACTTCGATCCGGGCCTGTACCGCATCATTACCTTTGATCAGCGCGGTTGCGGGCGTTCAACCCCCCACGCCAGTCTGGACAGCAACACGACGTGGGACCTGGTTGCCGACATGGAACGGATCCGCCTGTTCCTGGGCATCGACAAGTGGGTGCTGTTTGGTGGCTCGTGGGGCTCGACCCTGTCACTGGCGTACGCGCAAAGCCATCCGGACAAGGTGCACGGGCTGATTCTGCGCGGGATCTTTCTGGCTCGTCCTCAAGAAATCGAATGGTTCTATCAGGCAGGTGCCAGCCGGATCTTTCCGGACTACTGGCAGGAATACATAGCGCCAATCCCGCCGGATGAGCGTCATGACCTGATGAGTGCCTTTCATAAGCGCCTGACAGGCAATGACCAGATTGCCCAGATGCACGTGGCCAAGGCCTGGTCGACCTGGGAAGGCCGTGCGGCTACCTTGCGGCCAAACCCGCAAGTGGTCGAGCGCTTCTGTGACCCGCACCGGGCACTGTCCATTGCCCGCATCGAATGCCACTACTTTATGAACAACGCGTTCCTGGAGCCCAATCAGCTGCTGCGTGACATGTACAAGATTGCCCATCTGCCGGCGGTCATCGTGCATGGTCGCTACGACATGATTTGCCCGCTGGATAACGCCTGGGAGCTGCATCAGGCCTGGCCTGGCAGTGAGCTGCAGATCATTCGTGAAGCCGGACACGTCGCTTCCGAACCCGGGATTACCGATGCATTGGTACGCGCCACCGAGCAAATGGCCCGCAGCCTGCTCAACTTGCAACCGGACGAAGCATGAGGGGGTTGTTGCAGCGTGTCAGTGGGGCGCGGGTTGAGGTCGCGGGGGAGATAGTCGGCTCGATCGACCAGGGTTTGCTGGTGCTGGTCGCCGTCGAACCCGGTGATACCGAGGCAAGCGCCGCCAAGTTGTTGCACAAGCTCCTCAACTACCGGGTGTTCAGCGATGCCGAAGGCAAAATGAACCTTTCGCTGGCCGATATTGGCGGTGGTTTGCTGCTGGTATCGCAATTTACCCTGGCGGCAGACACCAAAAGTGGCCTGCGCCCCGGCTTCTCCACGGCGGCCCCTCCTGCGTTGGCCGAGGCGTTGTTCAATCATCTGCTGGGAGAGGCCAGACGTCTTCACCCGACAGTAGAATCAGGTCGTTTTGGGGCCGATATGCAGGTGCATTTGGTCAATGATGGCCCTGTGACATTTCTGTTACAAATCTAAAACCCTTAAAAACCGCGTTTTCGTCTGAAAACAGGCGGTTTTAGCGAGAAATACTTGCTGACAGTAGATGCGTTGTCACGCGGGCTACTAGATAATCCTGCGCTACACAGAGACTAATCCGACGCGTCTGGGGAATCATTCATTCCTTTGACGGTCGGAACAGTGCTCGCCAACCTGGCATTTAGATCGCTGGCCGTTGGTTTCATCATCTGTTTTCGGCGAGGTTTGCTCGTGATTGTTAGTCCATTTAATGCACCAAAAATGTCTGCCAAGCGGTTACGCAACGCACTGGTGACGGGCTCTGCGCTCTTTTGCTTGTTCGGTGCGGGTCAACTGTGGGCATTCAGTCTGGATGACGTGGCGGCTGAGGCTAAAACCCTCGCCGAACAGAAATACCAAGCGCCACGCAGCAATTTGCCAAAAGAGTTCCGCGACATGAAGTTCGCGGACTACCAGAAGATTCAATTCAACCGTGACAAGGCCCAGTGGGCGGGCGATAAAACCCCGTTCAAATTGTCCTTCTATCACCAGGGCATGCATTTCGACACGCCGGTGAAAATCAACGAAGTGACGGCCACCACGGTTGAAGAAATCAAGTACGACGCCAGTCGTTTCGATTTCGGTGATGTCCAGTTTGATCCAAAAGCTACCGAGAACCTCGGTTGGGCGGGTTTCCGCGTGCTGTATCCGATCAACAAGGCGGATAAACAGGACGAAATCATGACCATGCTCGGCGCGAGTTACTTCCGCGTTGTGGGCAAGGACCAGATCTACGGCCTGTCGGCCCGTGGTATGGCGATCGACACTGCATTGCCGTCGGGTGAAGAGTTCCCGCGTTTCACCGAATTCTGGATCGAAAAACCCAAGCCTAACGACAAGCACCTAGTGATCTTCGCCTTGCTGGACTCGCCACGGGCTACCGGTGCTTACCGCTTTACCCTGCGCCCTGGTGTTGACACCGTCGTGGACGTCAAAGCGCAAATGTTCCTGCGTGACAAGGTTGGCAAGCTGGGCATTGCTCCGCTGACCAGCATGTTCCTGTTCGGCGCTAACCAACCGTCCAAAGTCCTGAACTACCGTCGCGAGTTGCACGACTCGTCGGGTCTGGCCATTCATGCCGGCAACGGCGAGTGGATCTGGCGTCCGCTGAACAACCCGAAACACTTGTCCGTCAGCAACTTCTCGGTTGAAAACCCGCGCGGCTTTGGTTTGCTGCAACGTGGCCGTGACTTCAGCCACTACGAAGACCTGGACGACAACTATGACAAGCGCCCAAGCGCCTGGATCGAACCGCAGGGTGACTGGGGCAAAGGCTCCGTTGACCTGGTAGAAATTCCGACCGCCGATGAAACCAACGACAACATCGTTGCGTTCTGGAGCCCGGAAACACTGCCAGAGCCGCTCAAACCGTTTGATTTCGCTTACCGCATGCACTGGACCCTGGACGAAGCTGCCCTGCATCCAACGGATAGCGCCTGGGTCAAACAAACCCTGCGCTCGACCGGCGACGTCAAGCAATCGAACCTGATCCGTCAGCCAGACGGCAGCGTTGCGTATCTGGTGGACTTCGAAGGCCCGTCGCTCAAGGCCTTGCCAGAAAACACCCCGGTACGCAGTCAGGTCAGTGTCGGTGACAACGCCGAACTGGTTGAGAACAACGTGCGTTACAACCCTGAAACCAAGGGCTGGCGCTTGACGCTGCGGATGAAAATCAAGGATCCGAGCAAGTCCACAGAGATGCGCGCAGCGCTGGTTCAGGACATCGAGCAAGCCCCTGTGGCCAAGGCACACGAGAAGAAAGATCACGTGGCCAAGGACGCCAAGGCCCCTGCGGCCCAAGCGCCTGCAGCCACTCCAGAACCGGTGAAGACTGAAAAAGTGTTGACCGAGACCTGGAGCTACCAGTTGCCAGCCGATGAGTAATGCTCAGCCCCAGCCAGCCTCGCTCAGCGAGTACCTGGCGCATCTGCCACTGAGCGATGAGCAGCGCGCGGACCTTGCGAGCTGCACCTCGTTCGCCGAGTTGCATGCGCGTCTGTCCACGCAGGCCGATGTCGATGCTACTGAGGCCGCGCAGGCCTCGGTGGGCACGCGTCTGAACCTGACGTCGGCCGCAGAGCTTGAGGAAGCAGAAATGCTCGCCCTCGATGCCAGCGGCCGGGTGATGCTCAAGGCCACGCCGCCGATTCGTCGCACCAAGGTGGTGCCCGAGCCGTGGCGCACCAACATTCTGGTCCGTGGCTGGCGGCGCCTGACCGGTCGCAGCAATCCGCCTGCGCCGAAAATCGACGAGCGTGTATTACCCCATGCCCGCTGGCGTACGGTGGGTTCGATCCGCCGTTACATCCTGCTGGTCTTGATGCTGGGTCAGACCATCGTTGCCGGCTGGTACATGAAAGGCATCATGCCGTACCAGGGCTGGGCGTTTGTCGACCTTGAAGAGGTGCTGCACCAGCCGTTGATGCAAACGGCGCAACAAGTGCTGCCGTATGCCTTGCAGACCAGCATCCTGATTCTGTTCGGGATTTTGTTTTGCTGGGTATCGGCGGGTTTCTGGACGGCCTTGATGGGCTTTCTGGAGCTGCTGACCGGCCACGACAAGTACCGTATTTCCGGCAAAAGCGCCGGGAATGAGGCAATCCCTGAACAGGCACGTACTGCGCTGGTGATGCCGATCTGCAACGAAGATGTCACCCGTGTTTTTGCAGGTTTGCGCGCCACCTACGAGTCGGTTGCCGCGACCGGCGATCTGGATCGCTTCGACTTCTTTATCCTCAGTGACAGCAACGATCCTGACATCTGTGTTGCCGAGCAACAGGCCTGGCTGGATGTGTGCCGCGAAACAGAAGGCTTCGGGCGAATTTTCTATCGCCGTCGTCGCCGTCGTGTGAAGCGCAAGAGCGGCAACCTCGACGACTTCTGCCGTCGCTGGGGCGGTGATTACAGGTACATGGTGGTGCTCGACGCGGACAGCGTGATGAGCGGTGAATGCCTGACCAGCCTGGTGCGCTTGATGGAAGCCACGCCAGACGCCGGGATCATCCAGACCGCGCCGCGAGCATCGGGCATGGACACCTTGTATGCGCGCATGCAGCAATTTGCGACGCGGGTGTACGGACCCCTGTTCACTGCCGGTCTGCACTTCTGGCAGTTGGGTGAATCCCACTACTGGGGCCACAACGCAATCATCCGCATGAAGCCGTTTATCGAACACTGCGCTTTGGCGCCGTTGCCGGGTAAAGGTGCTTTTGCGGGCGCGATCCTGTCTCACGACTTTGTTGAAGCCGCGTTGATGCGCCGTGCCGGTTGGGGCGTGTGGATTGCCTACGACTTGCCGGGCAGCTATGAAGAACTGCCGCCGAACCTGCTGGACGAACTCAAGCGTGACCGTCGCTGGTGCCACGGCAACCTGATGAACTTCCGCCTGTTCCTGGTCAAGGGCATGCACCCGGTACACCGTGCGGTGTTCCTCACGGGCGTGATGTCTTACCTGTCTGCGCCGTTGTGGTTCTTCTTCCTGTTGCTGTCGACCGCCTTGCTGGCAGTCAACACGCTGATGGAACCGCAGTACTTCATGGAACCGCGCCAGTTGTATCCGCTGTGGCCGCAATGGCACCCGGATAAAGCCGTGGCGCTGTTCTCGACCACGATCGTGCTGTTGTTCCTGCCTAAACTGCTGAGCATCATCCTGATCTGGGCCAAGGGCGCGAAAGAGTTTGGTGGCAAGTTCAAGGTCACGCTGTCGATGCTGCTGGAGATGCTGTTCTCGATGCTGCTGGCACCTGTGCGCATGATCTTCCACACCCGCTTTGTACTGGCTGCGTTCCTGGGCTGGGCGGCGACCTGGAATTCGCCACAGCGTGACGATGACTCCACGCCGTGGAGCGAAGCGGTGCGCCGTCATGGTCCGCAAACCCTGCTGGGTGCGGCCTGGGCTGCGTTGGTGTTGTGGTTGAACCCGAGCTTTTTGTGGTGGCTGGTGCCGATTGTCGGTTCGCTGATGTTGTCGATTCCGGTGTCGGTGATCTCCAGCCGGGTCAAACTGGGCCTCAAGACTCGCGATGAAAGCCTGTTCCTGATTCCTGAGGAATACGCACCACCCCGTGAATTGTCGGCCACAGCCGAATACACCCACGAAAACCGCTACCATGCACTGCATGACGGTTTTGTGCGGGCCGTGGTTGATCCACAGCAGAACGCACTGGCCTGTGCCCTTGCGACGTCGCGTCACCGTGAGGCCGAGCCGATTGAATGGCTGCGTACTGAACGTGTGCGTCACGCACTCAAGGTGGGTCCTCAGGGTGTCAGCGACAAAGAGCGCATGGAGCTCTTGAGCGACCCTGTTGCCCTGGCCCGCTTGCACGCGCTGGTGTGGAACGAAGGTCACGAAGGCTGGCTGAACGCCTGGCGTGAGTCGGTTGCCGCTGACCCTCACGCACCGTTTTTGCCGCTACAGCCTGCTACCTGATTGATATAAAAGCCCCACCTCGGTGGGGCTTTTGCTTTGTAGTCGCTGCCGCAGGCTGCGAAGGGTTGCGTAGCAACCCGTTTCTCCAAAGGTACCACGCCCCCCCCTCGCAGCCTTCGGCAGCGACTACAGTTCCTGCGGCCTATAGTGCTTTTCTCTCGCAAAACTCGTCTCATAACCCTCAGTGAGTTAGCATCCGTTTTCGAATGGGTGAGTGCCCGGCTGTATTGGCTTTTTGAATCGAGCCTGCCGTTGGCCAACGCCTTAATTGAGTAGGTGAGGGGGAGTTGTGATGAAGAAGTTTGTGTCGAAACTGCTGTGCGGTGTGACTGCATTACTGGCGATCAGCGCAGCCCATGCAGGCGCAATTGATGACGCGGTCAAACGCGGCACTCTGAAGGTGGGCATGGACCCAACCTACATGCCATTTGAAATGACCAACAAACGCGGCCAGATCATTGGTTTTGAAGTTGACCTGCTCAAAGCGATGGCCAAGGCCATGGGTGTGAAGCTGGAGCTGGTTTCCACCGGTTATGACGGCATCATCCCGGCGTTGATGACCAACAAGTTCGACATGATCGGCAGCGGCATGACCCTGACCCAGGAACGCAACCTGCGCCTGAACTTCAGCGAACCCTTCATCGTAGTGGGCCAGACCGTGCTCATTCGCAAAGAGCTGGAAGACAAGGTCAAATCGTACAAAGACCTCAACGACCCGCAATACCGCCTGACGTCCAAGATTGGCACCACGGGTGAAATCGTTGCTCGCAAACTGATGTCAAAAGCCCAGTACCACGGCTACGACAACGAGCCTGAAGGTGTTCTGGACGTCGTCAACGGCAAGGCTGATGCCTTTATCTACGACGCCCCATACAACGTTGTAGCGGTTAACAAGTTCGGTAACGGCAAGCTGGTGTTCCTCGACAAGCCGTTCACCTACGAGCCTTTGGCCTTTGGTCTGAAGAAAGGCGACTACGACAGCATCAACTTCATCAACAACTTCCTGCACCAGATCCACGAAGACGGCACTTACGATCGCATCCATGACAAGTGGTTCAAAGACACCGCCTGGCTCAAAGACATGGAATAAGGCTGATTGATCAATCGCGGGCAAGCCCGCTCCCGCGCCCTGTGTGGGAGTGGGCTTGCCCGCGATGACGGCCTCCCTAGCGACACAAAACGTGGAACCTGAAAGTGATCAAACAAAAAAAAGTCCAGTGGCCCTGGCACGTATTGACCGTGCTGGTGCTCATCGGTCTGGCGGGTGCGTTGTATTACGCCACTTCGCTGATGTCTTACGAATGGCGCTGGAACCGTGTTCCGCAGTACTTCGCCTATCAGGCCGAAGAAGCCCAGCGGGCAGCTGAACGCTCGACCATCATCGAACTGGTACGCAAGGGCGACACTGCCGAAGTCGTGCTGCGTGGCGAAGATGGCAAAGAACAACGCGTAACCGTTGCCGACAACAGCCTGCAACTGGCTGAAGGCGACGAGGTCGATGAAGGCGATGTCATTGGCGTGAACCGCCACTGGGCCGCAGGACCGCTGCTCTGGGGCTTGTGGACCACTGTCTGGCTGTCGCTGGTGTCTGGCGTATTGGGTTTGATCATCGGGCTGGCCACCGGCCTGTGCCGACTGTCGAACAACCCGACCCTGCGCGACCTCTCGACGCTGTACGTCGAACTGGTACGCGGTACACCGTTGCTGGTACAGATTTTCATCTTCTACTTCTTCATTGGCACGGTGCTCAACCTGTCCCGCGAGTTTGCCGGTACTGCCGCGCTGTCGCTGTTCACCGGTGCGTACGTGGCCGAAATCATTCGTTCGGGCGTGCAGTCCATTGCCCGCGGGCAAAACGAAGCGGCGCGCTCGCTGGGCCTCAACAGCAGCCAGTCGATGCGCCATGTGGTGCTTCCGCAAGCGTTCAAACGTGTGCTGC
Source organism: Pseudomonas sp. ML2-2023-3 (assembly GCF_037055275.1). Classification (NCBI taxonomy): domain Bacteria; kingdom Pseudomonadati; phylum Pseudomonadota; class Gammaproteobacteria; order Pseudomonadales; family Pseudomonadaceae; genus Pseudomonas; species Pseudomonas sp. ML2-2023-3. Next base: position 363,428 of record NZ_CP146343.1, on the reverse strand, counting down.
CGCCATTGGCCGGGCAATTTATCAGCCTGGTAAAGGACACCTCGCTGGTGTCGGTGATCGCCATTACCGAACTGCTCAAAAGTGGCCGTGAGGTCATCACCACCTCGTTTTCGCCGTTCGAAATCCTGTTCTGCGTAGCGGGCCTGTACCTGTTGATCAACCTGCCGCTGTCGCATTTCGCCAGCCGGCTTGAGCGGAGGCTCGCGCAAAGTGATTGAAGTTCGCGAACTGGTAAAAGTCTTCGACACCCGCGGCCACATCGTTCGTGCGGTAGACAACGTCAGCACCACTGTCGCCCAGGGCGAAGTACTGGTGGTGATCGGCCCGTCGGGCTCTGGCAAGTCGACCTTCCTGCGCTGCCTCAATGGCCTGGAAGACTTCGATTCGGGCTCCGTCAGCATCGACGGCCTGGACCTGGCCAACCCCAAAACCGACGTCAATGCCTATCGGCGTGAAGTCGGCATGGTGTTCCAGCATTTCAACCTGTTCCCGCACATGACCGTGCTGGAAAACCTGTGCCTGGCACAAAAGGTTGTGCGCAAGCGTGGCAAGGTCGAACGTGAAGCCAAGGCCCGCGCATTACTGGACAAGGTGGGTATCGGGCAGAAGGCCAACGAGTACCCGTCGCGCCTCTCGGGCGGCCAGCAACAGCGCGTTGCGATTGCCCGTGCGTTGGCGATGGAACCCAAGGTGATGTTGTTTGACGAGCCCACCTCGGCGCTCGACCCGGAAATGGTCGGCGAAGTACTGGACGTGATGAAGACCCTGGCCCGCGAAGGCATGACCATGGTCTGCGTGACCCACGAAATGGGCTTTGCCCGCGAAGTGGCGAACCGCGTGCTGTTCTTCGACCATGGCAAGCTGCTGGAAGACTCCGCCCCGGAAGACTTCTTCACCTCGCCCAAAGACCTGCGCGCCCAGGCGTTCTTGCGTCAGGTGCTGTAGTTCTGAATGTGTGGGAGCAAGCCCGCTCCCACACAGGGTTACAAGGCTGTCAAACCTTGAACCGTCCAACCAATGCCTGAAGATGCGTGCCCAGCCGCGCCAGTTCAATGCTCGAAGCCGCAGTCTCTTCGCTCGCGGCGGCGGTTTGCTCTGACACATCACGCACATTCAACACGCTGCGGTTAATCTCATCGGCCACCGCACTTTGCTGCTCGGCGGCGGCTGCGATCTGCTGGTTCATCCCCTGAATCGTCGACACCGTACGGGTGATGTTGCCCAGTGACTCGCCCGCACGGCGGGTCAGCTCAACGCTGTTGTCTGTCAGGGCACGACTGTTGTCCATGCTGCTGGACACCTGCTGGGTGCCGCTTTGCAGACCGGCAATCAACTCTTCGATTTCTTCTGTGGATTTTTGCGTGCGCTGCGCCAGGCTGCGCACCTCGTCGGCCACGACCGCAAAACCACGACCGGCCTCACCGGCCCGTGCCGCTTCGATGGCGGCGTTGAGGGCCAGCAGGTTGGTTTGCTGGGCGACGGACTTGATCACGTCCAGCACGCTGCCGATCTTGTCGCTTTCGCGTTTCAGATGGCCCATGGCATCGGTGGAATGGCCGACTTCAATGGCCAGCTTCTCGATCTGGGCGATGGCTTGCGCGACCACGTTGTCGCCCTCGCGGGCCTGCTGGTCAGCCGCGACAGCCGCCTCGGAGGCTTCTTCCGCATTGCGCGCCACCTCTTGAACGGTGGCGGCCATTTCGTGCATGGCCGTGGCGACCTGATCGGTTTCGACTTTCTGGCTGTTAACCCCCGCGCTGGTTTGTTCGGTGACCGCCGAGAGTTCTTCCGCTGCACTGGCGATTTGAGTCACGCCATCGCTGATCCCGCCAATCAACTCGCGCAGGCCTTGGGTCATCCGTTGTATGGCTTGCTGCAGCTGCCCCAGTTCGTCGCGGCGGTCGGTGTGATGGTCTTGGGTCAGATCCCCGGCCGCGATGCGCTCAACGGTCTTGAGCGTGCGTTGCAGCGGGATCACGATCTGACGGGTAATGACCCAGGCGGCGATCATTCCCAGCACCAGCGCCAGCAGCGCGCAACTGATCAACAGGGTCGTGGCCTGATGGCTTTCGCTGTTGCGTTTGGCTGTCTGCAGTGCCGAGAGCTTCTGGCTCTGCTCGATCAGGACATCGCCCTGCTGGTGCATGCGCTCAACGGCCTGTTCGGGGCGGGAGCCCTGGATGAGATCGGTGAAGGCGCGTTTGTACTCGGTAACGGCATTGAGTTGCTGCTCGACCAGCACCAGGTCGTCGGGCGATACCAGCTGTTTGTGTGACTGCTCCAGCGCGTTGTCCAGTGCACTCAGTTGGCCGGTGACACCGGCCAGTGTGTCTTCTCCCGGATGGCGTTCGTATTCAAGGCGGGCAATGCGCAGGTCTTTGGTCAGCCCGATGATTTTCGAGATATTGGCCAGTTTGTCGCCTCTGTCGATCACCGACATCAGGCCATTCCAGCCCGTTGCGGCGATCAGCAGAGTCAGCACCAGTACCAGCCCGAAGCCCAGGCTGAGTTTGCGATTGACGCTTATATTGCCCAGCAGTTGGGCCAGCCGACGGTACATGGTGATACTCCTTCAAGGGGTATCAGGCCATCGGCGCCGGGGGCCGGAACTGAAGGGCAGTTGCCGTTAGTGTGATGGGAGTCGCACTGGCCGAGGGTCAGACCTTGAAGCGGGTGACCAGTGTTTGCAGGTGCGTTCCCAGCCTTGCAAGTTCCACGCTGGCGGCGGCGGTCTGCTCGCTGGCTGCGGCGGTTTGTTCCGACACGTCGCGCACGTTCAGCACACTGCGGTTGATCTCTTCGGCCACCGCGCTTTGCTGTTCGGCTGCTGTCGCGATCTGTTGGTTCATGCCCTGAATCGTCGATACGGTGCGGGTAATGGTGTCCAGGGACTCGCCCGCGCGGCGGGTCAGCTCAACGCTGCTGTCGGTCAGCAGGCGGCTGTTGTCCATGCTGCTGGACACTTGTTGAGTCCCGCTTTGCAGGCCGATGATCAAGACTTCAATCTCTTCCGTGGACTTTTGCGTACGCTGCGCCAGGCTGCGCACTTCGTCGGCCACCACGGCAAAACCGCGCCCGGCTTCGCCCGCCCGAGCGGCTTCGATGGCGGCGTTGAGGGCCAGCAGGTTGGTTTGCTGGGACACGGCCTTGATCACGTCGAGGACGCTGCCGATTTTGTCGCTTTCCTGTTTCAGATGAGCCATCGCCTCGGTGGACAACACCACTTCAGCCGCCAGGCGCTCAATCTGTGTAATGACCTGGGCGACCACGGTATCGCCCTCACGGGCTTGCACGTCGGCGGACATTGCCGCCTCGGAGGCCTCTTCGGCATTGCGTGCAACTTCTTGAACCGTGGCCGTCATCTCATGCATGGCCGTGGCCACCTGATCGGTTTCGATTTTCTGGCTGTTGACCCCGGCGCTGGTTTGTTCGGTCACGGTGGACAGCTGTTGGGCCGCACTGGCGATCTGAGTGACGCCGTTGCCGATGCCGCCGACCAGCTCTCGCAGCCCGCCGCGCATGCCTTCGATGGCCTGTTGCAGTTGGCCCAGTTCGTCGCGACGGGTGGTCGGATGCTCCTGGCTGAGATCACCAGCCGCCACGGCTTTGACAATATCGAGGGTGTCGCGCAAGGGGGTGATGATCTGCCGGGTGATGATCCACGCCGCAATGACGCCCAGCAGCAGGGCCAGGCTCGCGCAGATCAGCAGCGCGGACTTGGCCTGGCGGGTATCGCTGTCGCGCTGGCTGAGTTGGGACGCCGACAGTTCATTGCTCAGATCCACCAGGGCATTGCCCAGCACTTGCAGTTGCGACAATTGCTTGTCGCTGTGTACCTGAGAGTCGCGAAACTCGATAAAGGCGGCCCGATAGTTTTTCAGTGCTGTGCTGGCCTGCGCGAACTGGGGGCTGTAGGCACTGGGCATGATGCTGCTCAGGCGTGCGAGTTCTGTCAGCGCCTGGTCGATGGCTTCGATCGCAGGTGTAGCCGCTTCAAGATCGCCCGTGTGGGTATAGCCGCGCACCTCGAACCGCGCTTGCAACAGCAACCGGCTGACCTGGTTGACGCTATTGAGCTCGGCCAGGTTGTCACCCTGCAGCACGTCTTTTTCGATGGCGGCGATACTGGCCAGGGCGGCTTCGGACGTTGCACCGAGCTTGCCCCGGCTGACCTCGCGGGCCTGGGTTGCCTCGTCGATAGCCGCGAAGATGGTTTTGTATTGCGACACGACCTTGAGTTCCTGGTCGCTCAGGCTCAAGTCACTGGCCTGGACCATGCGCTCCTTGGCGGCGGCGAGGTTGGTACCGATCTCGTTGAGCAGATCGTTGACCAGATCGGGGCCGTTTTCGCCGTTGTCCTTGTCGTAGGTGACGCGGGCGATGCGCAGGTCCTTGATCAGCGTGATGACCTGGGAAATATTGGCCAGCTTGTCGCCGCGATCAATGACAGACATCAGCCCCTTCCAGCCGGTGACGGTGATCAGCAGTGTCAGCAGCAAGACGGTACCGAAGCCCAGGCTGAGTTTACGAATGACACTGATATTGCCCAGGGTGGCAGATAACCAATGGTTCATGGACGAACTCCTTTTTTTGATCGATTGGTATCGATAACAGCCGTCCATGGCTTCTTGAATGATCTTGACGTGTTAATGCATCGGCTCGGTCGAGCAAAACTGAAGCAGGCAGATGATACAAAATGTATTTAAATCGGGCTGTCAGAACAACCGGGCGAGCAGGGCGGTGACGGCGGTTTCGACCCGCAGGATACGTGCCCCCAGTTGCACCGGTTGCAGGCCTGCCTTGGCCAGCAAGTCGATCTCGTAGGGAATCCAGCCACCTTCCGGGCCGATGGCCAGGGTCACGGCTTCATCCAGCCCGCGCGGGCAGGCCGGGTAATCTCCCGGATGGCCCACCAGGCCCAATGTGCCTTCGACCAGCGCCGGCAAACGGTCTTCGACAAACGGCTTGAAGCGTTTTTCGATAATGACTTCGGGCAAGACGCTGTCCCGTGATTGCTCCAACCCCAGGATCAATTGCTCACGAATGGCTTCGGGTTCCAGGAACGGTGTCTGCCAGAAGCTTTTTTCGACCCGATAACTGTTGACCAGAATGACCTTGGGCACGCCCATCGAGGCCACGGTTTGCAGTACCCGGCGCAGCATTTTCGGGCGTGGCAGGGCAAGCAACAAGGTCAGGGGCAGTTTGGCCGGTGGTGGTTGGTCAAGGCTGTGGATAACCAGTTCGGCTTCCCTGGCCTCAAGGCGCACCAGTTCGGCGCTGCCCATCAATCCGCCAATCTTGCCCACGCGCAGGCTGTCGCCGACAGCGGCCCGATGAACTTCCTGCATATGAGTCAGGCGCCGATCGCGCAGGATCACGCGGTCGGCGGCAATGAAATCAGCCTCTTCGAGGAGCAGCAGGTTCACGCTTGCGGTGCTGGCGGTTGGGCGTCGCTATCAGCCGAGGGTTCGTCCGGGTCTTCGCCGCGTTTGTTCTTGCTGATCAGGCTGCCAAACAGAATGCCGATTTCAAACAGCATCCACATCGGGATCGCCAGCAAGGTTTGCGAGAAGATATCGGGCGGGGTCAGGATCATGCCGACCACGAAACAGCCGATGATCACGTACGGGCGGATCTTGCGCAGGTATTGCACGTCGACAATGCCGATCCATACCAGCAGCACCACGGCCACCGGGATTTCAAAGGCCACGCCAAAGGCAAAGAACAGGGTCATGACAAAATCAAGGTAGCTGCTGATATCGGTCATCATCGCGACGCCTTCCGGGGTGGCGGCGGCGAAGAACTTGAACACCAGCGGGAATACCAGGAAGTAGGCGAACGCCATGCCGGCGTAAAACAGGAAGATGCTGGACACCAGCAGGGGCACGGCGATGCGTTTTTCATGCTTGTACAGGCCGGGCGCAATAAACCCCCAGATCTGATGCAGGATCACCGGAATGGCAATGAACAGCGAGACCATCATGGTCAGCTTGAGCGGCGTCAGGAACGGCGAGGCCACGTCGGTCGCGATCATCGTCGCACCCACCGGCAGGTATTCACGCAGCGGCGTGGAGACCAGGGTGTAGATCTGCTGGGTAAAGGCGAACAGCCCGGCAAAGATGATGAAAATCGCCGCGATGCAGCGCAACAGGCGGGTGCGCAGCTCGGTGAGATGCGAGACCAGCGGCATTGGCTGGTCGTGTTCTGGCTTATCGCTCATGCGCTTAAGGGGCTCGCGGTGGCAGAGTGGGGTCGTGTGGCGCTGCCGGTTGAGGCGCAGGGTCGGACGCGGTTTTGCTCAGGCTCACGGGCGCGGGGCTCGCAGGCTCGACTGGCGCTGTGCTGACGGTCGGCTCGGTCGGCGTTGGCGGCTTAACGGCGTCCTGCAGCGGAGCCAGGATTTTCTTGGCTTCTTCTTCCATCGACAGGATGTGTTCGTTGTGCAGCTGCCGACGAATTTCGTCCGCGCCGATTTCACGTTCAACTTCCTGTTTGATCGCATTGAAACTGCGTTTCAAGCGCCCGATCCACAGGCCCGCGGTGCGCGCAGCACCCGGCAGGCGCTCGGGGCCGAGCACCAGCAGGGCCACCAGGCCAACGAGCAGCAGTTCACTGAAGCTGATACCGAACATTAGTTTTGGCTCACACGTCTTTGCGGGTCGGCTCTTCGACTTTTTGCGCCTGCACGTCGATGGTGTGCGGCTCGTTCAGGGTCGAAGTCGTGTGTGGCTGCGGGGCGGCGGTTGGCTGCGCAGGCGGAACCACGGGCTCGGCTGGTTTTTCGTCGTCGTTCATGGCTTTACGAAAGCCCTTGATCGATTCGCCGACATCGGTGCCCAGGTTTTTCAGTTTTTTGGTGCCGAAGACGAGGACGACGACTACCAGAATGACGATCCAGTGTTTCCAGTCAAAAATGCCCATGATGTGATCCTTAACAGAGTGATTTAGGCGGACGGCCGTGAGGCTTTTTCCACGTGGCCAGAGGTTCCGATACGACGCTCCAGTTCATCCAGTACGGCCTGAGGATGCTGCCCCAGCTGGGCCAGCATGATCATGCTGTGGAACCAGAGATCGGCTGTTTCGTAGATCACATCGCTGCAATCACCACTGATGGCGGCGTCTTTGGCGGCGATGATGGTTTCGATCGACTCTTCGCCGACTTTTTCAAGAATCTTGTTCAGACCCTTGTGGTAAAGGCTTGCGACATAGGAGCTGTCGGGGGTGGCGCCTTTGCGCGCTTCGAGCACTTGGGCTACGCGGCTCAAGGTATCAGTCATGGGAGTGCCCTGCGTGATAAATGGCGTGGGGATCTTTAAGCACCGGGTCGACGGTCTTCCACTCGGCATTGTCGTATACGCGATAGAAGCAGCTCTGGCGGCCGGTATGGCAGGCGATGTCACCGATTTGCTCAACCATCAGGATGATCACGTCGGCGTCACAGTCCAGGCGCATTTCATGCAGCTTTTGCACGTGGCCGGACTCTTCTCCCTTGCGCCACAACTTGCCACGGGAACGTGACCAGTAAAAGGCACGGTTCTCGGCGGCGGTCAGGCTCAGGGCCTCGCGGTTCATCCAGGCCATCATCAGCACGCGCCCGGTTTTGTGGTCTTGGGCAATCGCCGGCACCAGGCCGTCGTTGTCCCACTTGATCTCGTCCAGCCAGTCTTTCATGTTCGACTCCGACAACCTGCCTCAACCCTGTGGCTGAGGCCTGGTGAATTCACAGTTTGCCAGCCTCGCCCGGAGCTGGCTATCGGCGCACGATCAGATACAAGCCTACGGCCAGCATTATGCCGGCAGGCCAATAGCCTGCAGTGTGCAGCGGACCGATACTGGCCAACAATGCGCCAGCTGCCAAGTGCCCGGCACCGATCAGGCGCAGGAACCAGCCGTCGCGAGACTCGCGAACGATCAATGGCGGGTTGTTGGCGTGTGGTTGCGACATGCGTTCCAGCAGGTCGCGGGTCATGCCGGCCAGGTGCGGGATTTGCTCGACCTGGCTGTGCAGGTTGCGCAGCAGGGTCTTGGGGCTCACGCGCTCACGCATCCAGCGCTCGAGGAACGGCTGGGCGGTGCTCCACAGATCGAGGTCGGGGTACAGCTGGCGCCCCAGGCCTTCGATATTGAGCAGGGTTTTTTGCAGCAACACCAACTGCGGCTGGACTTCCATATTGAAGCGCCGAGCCGTCTGGAACAGGCGCATCAGCACCTGGCCAAAGGATATTTCCTTGAGCGGTTTTTCGAATATCGGTTCGCACACGGTGCGGATGGCCGCTTCAAACTCGTTGAGTTTGGTGTGGGCCGGTACCCAGCCAGAATCAATGTGCAACTGCGCCACACGGCGGTAGTCGCGCTTGAAAAAGGCAAACAGGTTACGCGCCAGATAGTCCTGGTCCTCGGGGGTCAGGCTGCCGACGATGCCGCAGTCGATGGCGATGTATTGCGGGGCCCAGGGGTTAACGGTGCTGACAAAAATGTTGCCGGGGTGCATGTCGGCGTGGAAAAAGCTGTCGCGGAACACCTGGGTGAAGAAGATTTCAACCCCGCGCTCGGCCAGCATCTTCATGTCGGTGCGCTGATCTGCCAGTGCTTCGAGGTCTGTGACTTGAATCCCGTAGATTCGCTCCATCACCAGCACTTTCGGGCGGCACCAGTCCCAGTAGATCTGCGGGACGTACATCAGGGGCGAGCCTTCGAAGTTGCGCTTGAGCTGGCTGGCGTTGGCCGCTTCGCGCAACAGGTCGAGTTCGTCGTAAATGGTTTTCTCGTAGTCCGTCACCACGTCCACCGGGTGCAGCAGGCGGGCATCAGCGCTCAGGCGCTCGGCCGTGCGGGCCAGGATGAACAGCCAGGCGAGGTCGGAACCGATGATCGGCTTGAGGCCCGGGCGCACAACCTTGACCACCACTTCTTCGCCGGTCTTGAGCTTGGCCGAGTGCACCTGGGCCACCGAGGCCGAGGCCAACGGCTGGATGTCGAAGCGACTGAACACTTCGCTGATCCTGGCGCCCAGTTGCTCTTCGATCAGCTTGACGGCCAACTGCGGGTCAAACGGCGGCACGCGATCTTGCAGCAACATCAACTCATCGGCGATGTCGGCGGGCAGCAGGTCGCGACGGGTAGAAAGGATCTGGCCGAACTTGATGAAAATCGGTCCCAGATCCTGCAGGGCCAGGCGCAGGGCCGCGCCGCGGCTCAGCTCCAGCTTTTTGCGCGGGAACCAGCGCCACGGCAGCGCGTAGCGCAGGGACAGCATCCACCACGGCAACGGCAGGGCGAACAGCAGGTCATCCAGTCGGTAGCGAATGACGACGCGCTGGATACGAAACAAACGGCGTATGGCAAGCAGCTTCATGCGTTATCGCTGGAATTGAGGGATCGGGAGAGGCGCTCAACGCGTGCCTCCAGGCGATCCAGGTCGAGTTTGATTTGGTCGAGTTCGTCAAAGCGCGCTTGCGCCTCACGTTCGCCGACCAAGGTACGGGCTTCTTCGCTCAGGTATTCGGCCAGGTTCTGATTGAGGCTGGCGAAGCCTTGCTGGTACCAGTTGGCACGGCTGCGCACATGCCCCCCGATCAATGCCGTGGCTACCGGCCCGATCCAGTTCGAGAGTTCGTACTCCCAATCCAGCTCCAGGTCTTGCAGCACCGCTGCCAGTTCCATCAGCACCGCGCTGTCGCCTTCCAGCTCGACTTCAGGGCTGTGCAGGATGGTGCTTTTGTCCTTGCTCAAGGCAAGGCGCAGCAGGCTGGAGGCGGGAGCGCGCAGGGTGCAGTCGGGGTCGGCCGCCCATTGGGTAGCTAGCAGCAGGCCTTCATCGCTGGGCAGAATGAACAGGTGCAGCGAGGGGCTCGCACACTCGACGGCAATCAACTTGCCGGTCAAGGGTCGCAAGCGCGCCAGGGCCGTGCTGTCCAGCCGCACTATGCGGTTGACGCCGAGTTCGACGCTGGCGAGAAGGCCGCGCAGCAACATCAGGGCTTGATGCCGCGATGCAGGGCAACGATGCCGGAAGTCATGTTGTGATACGTCACGCGGTCAAAACCGGCCTCGACCATCATTGACTTCAGGGTTTCCTGATCCGGGTGCATGCGGATCGATTCGGCCAGGTAGCGATAGCTGTCCGGGTCGTTGAGGATCAGCTTGCCCACCATCGGCATGAAGGCGAACGAGTAAGTGTCATAGACCTTGGACATCAGTGCGTTGGTCGGCTTGGAGAACTCCAGTACCAACAGGCGGCCGCCCGGCTTGAGTACGCGCAGCATGGAGCGCAGGGCGTCTTCCTTGTGGGTCACGTTGCGCAGGCCGAAGGCGATCGTCACGCAATCGAAGTAGTTGTCCGGGAACGGCAGCTTTTCAGCGTCGGCCTGAACGAACTCGATATTGCCGGCTACGCCCTTGTCCAGCAGGCGGTCGCGGCCGACCTTGAGCATGGAGGCGTTGATGTCGGCCAGTATCACTTGGCCGGTCGGACCTACCAGGTGGGAAAACTTGCGGGCCAGGTCACCGGTGCCACCGGCGATGTCCAGCACCTTGTTGCCAGGGCGAACGCCGGACAATTCGATGGTAAAGCGCTTCCACAGACGGTGCATGCCGCCTGACAGAACGTCGTTCATCAGGTCATATTTGCCGGCTACAGAGTGGAAAACCTCGGCGACTTTCTCGGCCTTTTGGCTTTCCGGTACGTTTTTGAAGCCGAAGTGAGTGGTGGGTTCGGCATCGCTGCCTTTGCGCTGATCAGTCATATCGCTGTCACCAAAAGAGAATGCTGGCCATTCTAATCCCGGTGGCCGGCTTTGTCTTGGCGAGGGTGAATGTATAGTGGCGGCTTTATTTAACAGGAGCGACGCCATGGCGCGTATCAGCGTTGAACGTACCCACAGCCTGGGCCTTGAGGCTGCACGTGAGAAAGCCCAGCCTCTGGTCGAGAAACTGGCCAGCCAGTACGGCCTGACCCCTGCCTGGGCCGGTGACACCGTAAAGTTGAAACGCTCCGGCGTGAACGGCACCCTGCAAATCAGCGAAACCAGCGTCAAGGTCGATGTGGAGCTTGGGCTGCTGATGTCAGCGATGAGCGGCATGATCCAGTCAGAAATCGAACGGTCGCTGGACAAAGCCCTGTCGTGATCGTAACCGCCTGCCCGTCGTGATGATCTGCGGTGGGCGGAGCCGGAATAGGCAGGCATCAGAATTATGATTGTGAGAATGTTCTAAATGAAGCGCTGTAATAGTTGACTTCGTATAAGCGAATATTTTTTGTAGTTGATGTGGAAGGTTTTTTTATATTCCAGGGTCGATTTTGTTGTTTTGAATTTATATGGGTTTTTACCTAGTGTTGTTTTAAACATAAACAACAAAGGTAATCCTGCATGACTTATCACGTGTGTTCCATTACTTATAAAACAACGCTGACTGAGGCCGTAATGGCAGACAGGGTCAGGCGTGTTGCAGAGTCTTTTTCATCTTCGCGAGGCTATCAAGTTGTCCCGGGGTGTGAGGGTGAACGCTTTATATTGCAGAGTTCCAGTTCGCAACGAACGGGTTTTGTAATGGTTGGTTCCGGCGTGGTCCAGTTTTTTGTGTATGTGTTTGGCGCACAAGAAGCGCTGGCCAACGCCCATGCTGTTGAAGCCGAGATGGGGGCGTTAATGAAAAAAGAGTTCGCTGACTCGGAACAAATACCTGGAACGCTGCTAAAACCCCTTCGAACAGTGAAAGAAATCGAATTCCCTGATATCGATGAAGCGCTGCTTAAGATTGACTTGTCTGAAGCGCAACCCGGTGACATCAAGCTCGTTTAATGGGTCGCTAAACCGTGGTGCTCACCTTGATACAAGGTTGTTTAGCGTCTACACCTGAAGCAGGTGAGCACCTTTGTTCATCTTGATGATTCGACGATCTTGCTCACTGACGTCGCGACTTAACATTAAGGGGAACACGATGGCTGCTAAAAAACCGACTGCAAAAGAAAGTCATTCATGGGTTGGCAAGGTTGAAGAGTACTCACGCAAAATCTGGCTGGCAGGTCTGGGCGTGTACTCGAAGATTGATACCGATGGCAGCAAGCTGTTTGACACCCTGGTCAAGGATGGCGAAAAAGCCGAAAAGCTGGCCAAGGACGCGGGTCACAAAGTAGCCGAGGGTGTAAAGGCATCAACGTCATCTGCCCGTTCTCGGGTTGAAGATGTTAAAGATTTGGCACTGGAGAAATGGAGCGAGTTCGAAGAGGCTTTCGATAAGCGTCTCAACAGTGCCATTACCCGATTGGGTGTACCCAGCCGAGAAGAAGTCAAAGCGCTGCATGCCAAGGTCGAGACGCTGACCAAGCATATAGAGAAGCTGACTGCGGCCGCTGCCAAAGTCACGGCCACCAAGGCCCCGGCTGCGAGCAAGCCTGCACCGGCAAAGCCTGCAGTAAAAGCTGCGGCAAAACCGGCGGTTGTAAAATCGACGGCTAAACCAGCGGTAAAAGCGGCTGCCAAGCCTGCCACCAAGCCCACTGCCAAAGCGGTAGCCAAACCTGCGGCCAAGGCACCTGCGGCGGCCAGCAAGCCTGCACCTGCCAAAGCCGCAACAGCCAAGCCCGCCGCCAAAAAGCCTGCTGCCAAAAAGCCCGCAGCGGCTCCCAAAACGCCTACGGCTGAGGCAGCGGCAACTACACCCACAACGTCTGCTTGATTGCAGGCACATAAAACCCTGTAGCAGCTGACGTAGTAACGTAGCTGCTACAGAGATAGGTGCAACGGGATCAAAGCATCAGCTTTACGACCGATACCGACGGGTCGCGGGACTTACCGGCTTTTTCCAGCTCTTGCAGATAGTCAGCCCACAGCTCTTGCTGGCGTACGCCGAGCTGGTAGAGGTATTCCCAGGTAAACAACCCGCTGTCGTGTCCGTCATCGAAGGTCAGTTTCAGCGCGTACTGGCCTGCTGGCTCGATCTTGCTCAAACCGACATTAATTTTGCCGAATTGCAGAATCGGATTGCCGTGGCCCTGAACTTCGGCGGACGGGGAGTGCACGCGCAAAAATTCGGCAGGCAAGTGGTATTGCTCGCCGGACGGGTATTTAAGCGTGAGGGTTTTGGAGGCTTTGTGCAGGTTGATGGCGCTGGGGATCATGGTCATAACCTTAGGTCATTGCACAAACACTGTAGCCGCTGGCGCAGGCTGCGATCGCCAACGCAGTTGGCGCAAGATCCGTAGATCGTTGAAGGCCTTCGCCTTATCGCAGCCTGCAGCAGCGGCTACAGGTGTTCGGTTTACAAGATATAGCGCGAGAGGTCTTCGTTCTCGGCCAGTTCGCCCAGGTGGCTGTTCACGTAGTCGGCGTCGATGCGAATAGGCTCGTCTTTCTGTGCGCTGGCAATATCACCGGCGCTGAAAGACACCTCTTCGAGCAAGCGCTCAAGCAGTGTGTGCAGACGACGAGCACCGATGTTTTCGGTTTTTTCGTTCACTTGCCAGGCAATTTCGGCCAGGCGCTTGATACCTTCAGGCAGGAACTCGATGTTCAGGCCTTCGGTTTTCAGCAGTTCGCGGTATTGCTCGGTCAGGGATGCGTGTGGCTCGCTGAGGATGCGCTCGAAATCTTGTGGCGACAGGGCCTTGAGTTCAACGCGGATCGGCAGGCGACCTTGCAGTTCTGGCACCAGATCGCTTGGTTTGCTCAGATGGAACGCGCCAGAGGCGATAAACAGGATGTGGTCGGTTTTGACCATGCCCAGCTTGGTATTGACGGTGCAACCTTCGATCAGCGGCAGCAGATCGCGCTGCACGCCTTCGCGGGACACATCGGCGCCACCGACATTACCGCGTTTGGCAACTTTGTCGATTTCATCGATAAACACGATGCCGTGCTGCTCGACTGCTTCCAGGGCCTTGGCCTTGAGTTCTTCGTCATTAACCAGGCGACCGGCTTCTTCGTCACGCACCATTTTCAGTGCTTCTTTGACTTTCAGCTTGCGGCTCTTGCGCTTGCCTTTGCCCATGTTGGCAAACAGGCTTTGCAGCTGGTTGGTCATTTCTTCCATGCCAGGCGGCGCGGAGATGTCCACGCCAACGGCATCGGCGACTTCGATTTCGATTTCCTTGTCGTCCAGCTGGCCTTCACGCAGACGCTTGCGGAACAGTTGGCGAGTGTTGGAATCCTGCGGTACGGCGGCTTCTTCGCCGAATGTGCGGGCAGGAGGCAGCAGGGCGTCGAGGATGCGCTCTTCGGCGGCGTCTTCGGCGCGGTGGCGAACCTTCACGATTTCCTGTTCGCGCAGCAGCTTGATTGCAGCGTCAGCCAGATCACGGATGATCGACTCGACGTCACGGCCTACATAGCCAACTTCGGTGAACTTGGTGGCTTCAACCTTGATGAACGGTGCGTTGGCCAATTTGGCCAGACGACGGGCGATCTCGGTTTTACCGACACCGGTAGGGCCGATCATCAGAATGTTTTTTGGCGTCACTTCAACGCGCAGCTCTTCGGGCAGTTGCATACGGCGCCAGCGGTTACGCAGCGCGATGGCTACGGCGCGCTTGGCGTCGTCCTGGCCGATGATGTGGCGATTGAGTTCGTGGACGATTTCGCGGGGAGTCATGGACATGGTAGTTGGCGTTCCTCTAGCTAAAGTAAGGTTCACAAACGGGCTGGGACTCCAGCCCGGCAGGCGTCTTATTCAGCGAGGTCCTGCTCCTCAATAGTGATGTTGTGGTTGGTGAACACGCAGATGTCGCCAGCAATACCGAGTGCTGTTTCAGCGATTTCGCGGGCCGACAGATCGGTTTTCATCAGCAGGGCGCGGGCTGCAGCCTGGGCAAATGCACCGCCCGAACCCATTGCGATCAAGCCGTCTTCGGGCTCAACCACGTCACCGTTACCGGTGATGATCAGGGATGCGTCCTTGTTGGCAACTGCCAGCATGGCTTCCAGGCGACTCAGCGAGCGGTCGGTACGCCATTCTTTGGCCAACTCGACAGCGGCGCGAACCAGATGGCCTTGATGCTTTTCAAGTTGGCCTTCAAAACGTTCGAACAGAGTGAATGCATCTGCGGTGGCACCGGCGAAACCGGCGATTACCTGGCCGTGATAGAGACGGCGGACTTTTTTCGCGTTGCCTTTCATCACGGTATTGCCAAGAGAAACCTGGCCGTCGCCAGCCATGACGACTTTGCCGTGGCGGCGTACTGAAACGATGGTGGTCAAGGGAGAGTCTCCACGCAGCGGGGCGAAAATGCCTGATGGAAATACATATGGGGGTTGTCGCGGATTTTTCAACAGCGGGGAGGGAATGGGGATGAGCGGGGGGCAGAATTTTGCGAGGGTGGTGTGGGAGCGGGCTTGCTCGCGATGGCATCACCGCGATTACCCTGACACTCCGGGTCGCCTGCATCGCGAGCAAGCCCGCTCCCACAGGGTGCAGTGGAACCCCGTGGGAACGGTTGCTGTCAGCGTCGTTGTTGCAGCAGCAAGTTGTTGAATCCGCCGCCCGCCAATTGCTTTTGGGCCACGGTCAATTGATCGCGGTTGCTGAACGGACCGACCAGCACCCGGTACCAGGTTTCGTCTTTTACCGTACCGGCTTCAACCGTAGCGGTCTGGCCCAGCAGGATGATTTGCGCCCGTACCTTTTCAGCATCGGCCTGTTTGCGGAACGAGCCCGCTTGCAGGAAGAACTTGGTGACCGGCGCCGCTTTTACGACAGGCGGCGCAGGAGGCGGTGTAATACCGCTCAGGGCTGCCTGGGCGCGGGCGGTGTCGATTTTTGCAGCTTCAGCCGGCGTGACCGGTGCCAGCGGCGCGGTTTGCGGCGTTGGCAGGGTCTTCTCGGGTACGGCTTCTGGCGGCACGATCACTTCAGACTCGGGCAGCAGGGTGTAGAAGTCGTACTTGGGTTTGGCCGGCTGGGTCGGGCTAGGCGCTGTCTTGTTGGCTTCCGCCGCTTTCGTGGCTTTGACCTGCTCTTGCTTGACCCGTTTGACGTCGTCGCCCTGGCCGGGCTCAAGCTTCATCAAAAACACGATAAATGCGCCAACGGTCAGGCCGATGGCCATCCATAGCCAGCCCGGAATAGGCTTTTTAGCCGGTGCCTGGTACCGACTGGCGCCGCGCTTGGGTGCAGGTTTTTTCTTGGCTGCCAACTTACATGCGCTCCAGAGTTTCCAGACCCAGCAGTTCCAGGCCTTGCTTTAGGGTACGGCCCGCCAGAGCAGCCAGGCGCAAGCGGCTTTGTTTTTGCGCTTCGTTTTCTGCGCTCAGGATCGGGCAGTTCTCGTAGAAGCTGGAGAACAGCCCGGCTACTTCGTACAGGTAGGTGCAGAGGGTGTGCGGGGTGCCTTTTTCAGCAACGTTGTTCAGCACTTCACCGAACTGTGCCAGCTTGGCTGCCAGTTCATGCTCTTGCGCAGCTTCAAGCACGATCTGACCCTGCACCTCTTCGAAGCCCTTGCCCAGCTTGCGGAATACGCCCGCGACACGGGTGTAGGCATACAGCAGGTAAGGTGCGGTATTGCCTTCAAAGTTCAACATCAGGTCGAAGTTGAAGCTGTAGTCACTGGTGCGGTGCTTGGACAGGTCCGCGTATTTCACGGCGCCAATCCCGACAACTTTGGCGATGGCGCGCAGTTCGTCTTCCGCCAGCTCCGGGTTTTTCTCTTTGACCAGCGTGTAGGCGCGCTCTTTGGCTTCGTTGAGCAGGTCGATCAGTTTGACCGTACCGCCATCACGGGTCTTGAATGGACGGCCATCAGCGCCGTTCATGGTGCCGAAGCCCATGTGCTCCATTTCCATCGGATGGGTGATGAAACCGGCCTTGCGGGCTACGGCAAACACTTGCTGGAAGTGCAGGGCCTGACGCTGGTCTACGAAGTACAGGGCGCGATCAGCTTTCAATACGCCGCTGCGATAGCGGATGGCTGCCAGGTCGGTTGTCGCGTACAGATAGCCACCGTCTGCTTTGACGATGATGACCGGCAGGGGCTCGCCGTCGGCATTTTTGAACTCGTCGAGGAATACGCACTGGGCGCCATTGCTCTCGACCAGCATGCCTTTGGCCTTGAGGTCGTTAACCACGTTGATCAGGTCGTCGTTGTAGGCGCTTTCGCCCATCACGTCGGCCATGGTCAATTTTACGTTCAACTGCTCGTAGATTTTCTGGCAGTGCGACAGCGAGATGTCCTTGAACTTGGTCCACAGCGCCAGGCAGTCCGGATCGCCGGCTTGGAGTTTGACCACCAGGCTACGGGCGCGATCGGCAAATTCCGGCGACTCGTCAAAACGTTTCTTGGCGGCGCGGTAGAAGTTCTCCAGGTCACTCAGCTCGTCGCTGGTGATCGGGTTTTCTTCCAGGTAGGCCATCAGCATGCCGAACTGGGTGCCCCAGTCGCCTACGTGGTTTTGACGAATCACGTCGTCGCCCAGGAACTCCAGCACGCGGGCCACGCCGTCGCCAATGATGGTGGAGCGCAAGTGGCCCACGTGCATCTCTTTGGCCAGGTTGGGCGCCGACATATCGACCACGGTGCGCATGGCTGGAGTGGCTTTGCGCACGCCGATTTTTGGATCGGCCAGGGCTGCGTCCAGGCGCGAGGCCAGGGCCTGGGTGTTCTGGAAGAAGTTCAGGAAGCCGGGGCCTGCAATTTCGGTCTTGCTGATTTGCTCATCGGCCGGCAGTGCGGCGATGATTTTTTCAGCCAGATCACGGGGCTTCATGCCCGCAGGCTTGGCCAGCATCATGGCGATATTGCTGGCGAAGTCGCCGTGGGTTTTGTCACGGGCGTTTTCCACCTGAATCGCTGGCGTCAGGCCTTCAGGCAACACACCTTCTGTGACGAGTTGAGCTAGGGCTTGTTGAATCAGCTGGCGAATGGTGTCTTTCATGGTCTTCTCTTTCGACCGCAAGCGCGGTAGCGCTTCAGTGCGCAGGTGGAAAAACTGGGCATTATCCGTTGCCGGGTCGGCCTTGCCAACCATAGCAGGCGGGTTATGGATCTGCGGTGTTCGGTTATTACTGCAAAACGGTGGGTGCGGGTGTCATGAGGTGACTTAATAAAGGTCTACCGGATCCACATCCAACGACCAGCGAACCTGGCGACCGCTGGGCATTTGTTCAAGGGCCAGCAGCCATTGGCTCAGCAATCGATGCAGCGGCCCCCTGGCGTTGGCTTGCAGTAACAACTGGGCGCGGTAGCGCCCCGCGCGGCGTTCCATCGGTGCGGGCACCGGGCCGAGCAGTTCGATGCCGCCCAGATTCAATTCGGCCAGCAGGCGTTCAGCCTCGGTGCAGGCCTCATCCAGAAAACCTTCCGCCTGTCCGGGTTTATGGGCTTCGGCACGCAGCAGCGCCAAATGCGCGAAAGGTGGCAGCCCCGCAGCCCGACGCTCGCTCAAAGCCTGTTCGGCAAAGGCAAAATAGCCCTGCTCAGTGAGCTGGATCAACAACGGATGGTCGGCCAGATGGGTCTGGATGATCACCTTGCCCGGCTCTTCGGCGCGGCCCGCACGGCCTGCGACTTGAACGATGAGTTGGGCCATGCGCTCGCTGGCGCGAAAATCACCGGAGAACAGGCCGCCATCGGCATCCAGAATCGAGACCAGCGTCACCCGTGGGAAGTGATGGCCTTTTGCGAGCATTTGCGTGCCGATCAAAATGCACGGTTGACCCTTTTGAATGGTGGCAAACAACTGGTTCATCGCGTCTTTGCGCGAGGTGCTGTCGCGATCGACCCGCAGCACGGGGTAGTCGGGGAACAAAATCCCCAACCGCTCTTCAGCGCGCTCAGTCCCTGCGCCTACCGGGCGTAAATCAACCTTGCCGCATTGCGGGCAATTGCGTGGAACGCGCTCGACGTAGCCGCAGTGGTGGCAGCGCAGTTCGCCGGAGCGCTGATGAACGGTCATGCGCGCATCGCAGCGTTGGCACTCCGACATCCAGCCGCAGTCATGGCATAACAGTGTGGGGGCAAAGCCGCGGCGGTTCAGAAACACCAGGACTTGTTGGCCGGCAGCGAGAGTCTGACCGATGGCTTGTTGCATCGGGCCGGATATCCCGCTGTCCAGCGGGCGGCTTTTCACATCAAGACGCAGGAAGCGCGGTTGTTTGGCCCCGCCAGCGCGCTCATTCAACCGCAGCAGGCCATAACGACCGGTGTAGGCGTTGTGCAGGCTTTCAAGAGAAGGTGTCGCGGAGCCCAGCACGATGGGGATGTTTTCCTGCCGAGCTCGAACCAGCGCCAGGTCTCGGGCGTGATAGCGCAAACCTTCCTGCTGTTTATAAGAGCCGTCATGCTCTTCGTCGATGATGATCAGCCCGGGGTTTTTCATCGGGGTGAACAGCGCAGAACGAGTGCCAATAATAATGTCGGCCTCGCCATCCCGTGCCGCCAGCCAGCTTTCAAGGCGCTCACGGTCGTTGACCGCCGAATGCACCAAGGCGATGCGCGCATTGAAGCGCTGCTCGAAACGGGCCAGGGTTTGCGGACCAAGGTTGATTTCGGGGATCAACACCAGTGCCTGCTTGCCCGCCTGCAGGGTCTCGCGGATCAACTGCAAATACACTTCGGTCTTGCCGCTGCCGGTCACTCCGGCCAGCAAGAAGGCATGGAAGTGGTCAAAACCGGCGCGAATCGCTTCGTAGGCCGCCCGTTGCTCGCTGTTGAGCGGCAGCTCTGGCTGGGCCAGCCAATGTTCGTGACGCTCGCTGGGTGCGTGTCGGCGGACTTCAACGGTCACCAGTTCTTTGGCCAGCAGCAGGTCGAGGCTGTCTTTGCTCAGCATCAGCTTGCTCAATAGTTGATGCGCCACGCCGTGGGGGTGTTGGGCAAGCGTGGCCAGTGCTTCACGCTGGCGCGGTGCGCGGGCGATGCGCGGATCGTCCATCCGGGCGCCGGGGGCTATCTGCCAGAAACGCTCCTGGCGAGTCTCGGCCAGTTCGCCCTGGCGCAGCAAAACCGGCAGCGCCCAGCTCAGGGTGTCGCCCAGGCTGTGCTGGTAATACTGGGACGTCCACAGGCACAGCTTAAATAAGGAAGCCGGCAGCGGCGGCACGGCGTCGAGCAGGGCAATCGCCGGTTTGAGCTTGTCGGCCGGGACTTCGCTGTGATCGACCACTTCGACCAGGATGCCGATCATCTCGCGTCGCCCAAACGGCACCCGCAGGCGCATGCCCGGCTGGAGTTGACTGCGCAGCACGCCAGCAGGCGCCCGGTAATCAAACAGTCGGCGCAGGGGGGAAGGCAGGGCAAGGCGCAAAATGGCGTCGGGCACGCGGGGCTCTCAAGTGATGAACGGCAAAGATGGCCCGGAGCCTAGCAGACAAAGCCCTGCGGGACTAAAAGGCCAGGTGCTGAAAGATGAATGATTTTTGATGGAGCATGCTTGGCCGCTTGCGTCAATGCAAAGGTCTGGTATTATCGGCGCCCTAATTTTACGTGCGGTATTCAACAATGGTGTTGAGTGGCGGCACGCTAGCCCGAGGAATACCCCATGAAAGCCGATATCCATCCAGCGTACGAAACAATCCTGGTAACTTGCAGCTGCGGCAACAAGTTCGAAACTCGTTCGAACCTGTGCAAGCCACTGGGCACTGACGTATGCAACGAGTGCCACCCGTTCTACACCGGTAAGCAGAAGACTCTGGACATTGGCGGTCGTGTTGATCGCTTCAAGACTCGTTTTGGTGCTTTCGGCGCTAAAGCAGCAGCTCCAGCAGCAGAAGCAGAAAAAGCAGCCGAGTAAGGCTGATGACCTTGAGCAGCCTTTCGGGTCTGGTCAGGTTATTGAAAAAGGCGTCCCTTGCGGGCGCCTTTTTTATGCCTGCGATTTGGTTTTCCGGCGCTTGGGCTGCGCCGCTTTGCCCGGCCCCTGGCGCTGTTTCCTACGCGTTGGTAGAGCGCGTGTCCGACGGCGACACCTTGCGTCTGAAGGATGGTCGCAGCGTGCGCATGATCGGTATCAATGCTCCTGAAACAGGTAAGAAAGGCCAGTCCGCCGAGCCTTTTGCTGACGCAGCCCACAAACGCCTGCAAGCGCTGGTTGCGCGCAGCGATGGCCGGGTCGGGCTGTTGGTGGGTACGCAGGCCCAGGACCGTTATGGTCGTACCCTGGCCCATGTGTTTGGTGCTGATGGCAGCAATCTAGAAGCCCAGCTTCTGGCAGATGGCCTGGGGTATCAGGTGGCGATAGCGCCCAATGTCGCACTGCTCGATTGTCAGCAAGCGGCTGAGCGCAGTGCCCGGGCAGCAGGCCTGGGGCTTTGGCGGCAATCGCCGGTGCTGGCGCCGCAGCAAATCAGCCGTTCAGGCTTTGCTCTGGTGGGCGGTAAGGTCGACAAGGTGCAGCGCAATCGTGGGGGGCTTTGGATCGATATGCAGGGTGGTTTGGTGCTGCATATTGCACCCAATCAGTTGGCCAATTTCGATCAGAAAACCCTTGCTGGCCTGCAAGGTAAACAGGTCGAGGCCAGAGGCTGGGTGCTGGATCGTTCGCGTCGAGGCGGGTTAAAGGAAGGGCAGGCGCGCTGGATGTTGTCTTTGACTCATCCGGGGATGCTGAAAGTGGCAGCGCATTAAAAATTGTAGACAATTTTTAATCTAGATTGTGAACACTATAGCCCTTATGGGGCGCGGCTCTTGGGCCAAAGTCGTAAGGCAAAGCCCTTGACACTGCTGACTGGTCAGTCTTGTCGGGACTTTGCGACACGCGTATGCTCGGCGATTCGTCTGTCCAACAGCAAAAAAGCGGAATGCCCACATGTCTGATTTGAAAACCGCCGCTCTCGAATACCATGCCCAGCCCCGTCCAGGGAAACTGAGTGTCGAGCTCACCAAACCTACCGCTACAGCCCGCGATCTAGCGCTGGCTTACAGCCCGGGTGTAGCCGAACCAGTACGCGAAATCGCCCGCGACCCTGAACTTGCCTACAAATACACTGGCAAAGGCAACCTGGTAGCCGTGATTTCCGATGGCACCGCTATTCTGGGCTTGGGTAACCTCGGCCCATTGGCCTCCAAGCCTGTTATGGAAGGCAAAGGCGTGTTGTTCAAGCGCTTTGCCGGTATCGATGTATTCGATATCGAAGTTGACTCCGAGAGCCCACAGGCTTTCATCGACACCGTAAAACGCATCTCCATCACCTTCGGCGGCATCAACCTCGAAGACATCAAGGCACCTGAGTGCTTTGAGATCGAACGTGCTCTGATCGAGCAGTGCGATATTCCTGTATTCCACGATGACCAGCACGGCACCGCTATCGTGACCGCGGCCGGCATGATCAACGCCCTGGAAATCGCTGGCAAGACCCTGTCTGACGCCAAGATCGTTTGCCTGGGCGCCGGTGCAGCAGCCATCTCCTGCATGAAGTTGCTGGTGAGCATGGGTGCAACCATCGAAAACATCTACATGATCGACCGCACCGGCGTGATCCACTCCGGCCGTGACGATCTGAACCAGTACAAGGCGGTATTCGCCCACGCAACCGAGAAGCGCACCCTGGCTGACGCCATGAACGGCGCAGACGTGTTCGTTGGTCTGTCGGGTCCGAACCTGCTGAGCGCTGAAGACTTGCTGCGCATGGCACCTAACCCGATCGTGTTCGCGTGCTCGAACCCTGATCCGGAAATCTCGCCGGAACTGGCTCACGCCACCCGTGACGACGTGATCATGGCCACCGGTCGTTCGGACTACCCGAACCAGGTCAACAACGTACTGGGCTTCCCGTTCATCTTCCGTGGTGCTCTGGACGTTCGCGCCAAGCGCATCAACGAAGAAATGAAAATCGCAGCGGCCAATGCGCTTCGTGAACTGGCCAAACTGCCAGTGCCACAAGAAGTGTGTGACGCCTACGGCGGCATCAAGCTGGAATTCGGTCGTGAATACATCATCCCGAAACCAATGGACGTGCGCCTGATCACCCTGATCTCCGACGCAGTTGCCAAAGCGGCTATCGAGACCGGTGTTGCAACCCTGCCATACCCGAAGAACTACCCGCTCAAAAGCGTTGATGACGTCTTCAACGGCTAAACCCGTGTAGCGTGTCAACTCAAGCCCCGGCGCTGCAAAGCGTCGGGGCTTTTTAGTTTTTGCAGGGCTGGATCATTTATCAGCTCGTAGGAAGACGGGATTATTCCACATAAAAAATAGGATCTTTCTTACATAAAGTCCCGCGATCATCCGTTAGCGTCACTCCTTTATTTTAAGGGTGCTTTTTTCTGAAGTTTGCCCTCTGTGCCTATAGGAATCACGGATGTTCACGCCCTCACGTCAGAAGTGTAATAGCAGGACCAGTTTTCAATTGATTGACGAGCGAGGCGCAGGTGAGCCCTATGCAGGGTTGGTCTATGAGCTCGTAGACAGGGAAGGAAAGAAGCACAGCGGCCATCTGGATGCCACTGGAGGCGGTGAGGTTGGCAATCATCTTGTAGAGCCAGTTGCCATCACGTTCAGGCAGTTATATAGCGGTCGCAATGATGTGTATTCGCGGCTAATCCATCGCAAGCATTACCCCCTCAAGATTACCGAGCTTCAGGTCAGGGCCGAGCACACCCGATACCTCAATAAAAACGGCGCCCGCACGCAGCATAAACCGCTACCTATCGATGCCTGTACCGATTACTTCCAGGTTGAAGTCCGACACCTTGTCGAGCATGTTTCGCACTTGCCGCCTATGGTCGATTGTCACCACCCCCTTGAACGCGGCCCACTTGGGGTATCCCTGGCGGTCGGTCGTCATGCCTTGCTGGAAGTTCGGCCCTTGCGAGCCTTGTGCCCGTTGCTGTCTACCGATTCGCAGTTTTGCGCGCTGAATCTTTACCAGTTGGCATTGATGGCCACGTTGAGCAATTGTCCTTTCGAGCACGCCACAGGCAAGTCGCGAGTGACCACGCCCTGTGCGGAGTTGAGCATGGGGGACTGGCAGGTCAGCCCGGAGCAAGCCAAGTCCTATTACCCGCTGTATGAAGAGGTGGCGTACTCCAGACGACTGGAAATTGTTCCTTTTGACCCTGTGCTGTATCCGGTCAATAACCCTCTTGGTGGGGCGGATCAGCAGACCCCGGCCAGTGTGCATTTTCGCGGTGATATTCGTTTTGGATCAAAAGGTACAAGTGCACAAACCTTTGTGACCCATAACGACAAAGTCATTTTGATTGCTGTTCGAGGCACCTGCTCCTGGTCCGACCTCTTGCAGGATGCCGATGCCCCTCAAGTGCCGTTTGAAGAAGGCGAGGGAAAGGTGCATGGCGGTTTTTACGAAGCTGCACGGCAGGCGTTTGAGCTTGTTGATGCTTATCTGGATAAATTCCATGCCGGGCAAAAAGTACTGGTCTGCGGTCACAGCCAGGGAGGGGCAATTGGTTTGATCCTTGCGCAGATGCTGCGTTTGCGCCGGACTTGCGACGTACGGCTCTACACCTATGGAGCTCCTCGTGCAGCAGATGGGGCCTTCGTCAATGCAGCCAGTGGGCTGGTGCATCAGCGCATGGTCAACCATCACGACTCGATCCCCAGTGTCCCTGGAAGCTGGATGAACAGCCCGTTATCGGCTTATCGCGCAGGTTCGGTGCTCAGCTTTACGAATGTGCCTGCAGGTTTTGGGGTGTTTGTGGCAGGCCTGAGCCAATTGCTTGGGGAGCCTTATCAGCATCACGGAACCTTGCGTCACTTCATGCCGGTGGAGTTTGGTCAGGGGCAGGTGTCGCATGTGATGTGGGGGCCGTTGAGCGATACCGTCACCCAGCATGCTGTGAGTCACGCGATGCTTGAGCAAAAAATCGGCGTGCCAGAATCCGATGGGCTGCTCAAGCAACGGGTCGACGTTGGCCAGCAGTTCATGGTCGACAGTTACATTCCGAGCAGTTGGGCGGTTCTGCGTCGAAGCCAGCAAGCGCTGAATGCCCATTGCTCGCTGGTGACGGAGCGTGAAGTACTGTTTGTGGATCAGGCACTTGAACACGTCGCCCAACAACTGCGGGCTCACTACCGTGAGGTAATGACGCGGGCCGACGGTGTATTTGAACAGCAGGTGCGAGTCATGAATCTGTTGATGCGCGAGATGGGCAACGTCCAGAAAACCCGCGAGGGGCTATACCAATTGAGGTTCAGGGTGCCCAGTCGCAGAGATGTATATGGAGGGTTCGCGCAGCACTGCGATGTCCTGGCCGAAAGCCTGGCGCGCTGGGAGGCACACGCCGAAAGTACCCGTATCGATCAGCTGGCCATGGCGCCGGTAGCTGAGATGCTCGACGGGACTGGTCCCTTGAAGTACATGCTCGCTTGAGCAAACTACAAGTTACACGTGAACAACCGCTCTTCACCTGCAACTTGTAGCTAAGCGCTCGCTGCTCTCTTCGTCAGAAGAGATCTATTGGAGCCCCATCATCTGCCGGCAGCGGGCTGCCAGGCGCTACGCTGTTGCCCAGTTCGCTGTTGGTCGGCGGCGTATCTTCGCTCTTGAACAGCTCAAAGTAGGCGCCTGGCGTTCCAGGGGAAGCGATACGGCCACTTAACGGGTCAATCCGCAAGCTGAGGATGCCTTCGGGCTCAGGCAACGTATGAGCCGGCTTGCCCTTGAGCGCGCCACCCATGTAGGTCATCCAGATCGGCAGGGCTACGGTGCCACCATATTCCCGACGGCCGAGGCTTTCAGGTTGGTCAAAGCCGGTCCATACGGTAGTCACGTAATCGGCGTTGTAGCCTGAGAACCATGCATCCTTGGACTCGTTGGTCGTACCGGTTTTGCCCGCCAGGTCGGTGCGTCCCAGCGCCAGGGCGCGGCGACCAGTACCGAGCTTGATCACGTCCTGCAGCATGCTGGTGAGAATGTAAGTGGTGCGGCCGTCAACAATGCGTTCGGCCACCGCTTGCGTCTCGACGGTAGGCAGGCCGGGTGCTGCATTGATGGTGTCGATGGTCAGCGCTGCAGCTTCTGGCGGCACATCCTTGCCTGCGGCTTTGGGCACGCTTGGCGGGTTGGCCACGAACAGGGTCTCGGCGTTGCGGCTTTCGATCTTGTCGATCAGATACGGCGTGATTTTGTAACCACCGTTGGCGAATGTGCTCCAGCCGGTAGCGATCTCCATAGGCGTCAGGGTTGCAGTACCCAAGGCCAGCGACAGGTTGCGCGGCAGGTCCTGCTTGTTGAAACCAAACTTGCTGATGTAGTCGACGGTGCGGTCGACACCCAGGCTTTGCAGCAAGCGGATCGAGACCAGGTTGCGAGATTTGTACAGGGCCTCTCGCACGCGAATCGGGCCGAGGAATGTGTTGGTGTCGTTCTTTGGACGCCAGACCTTGTCCAGGTACTCGTCTACAAACACGATCGGTGCATCGTTCACCAGAGTGGCGGCGGTGTAGCCGTTATCCAGCGCGGCGCTGTAAATGAAAGGCTTGAAGCTTGAGCCTGGCTGGCGTTTGGCTTGCATCGCACGGTTGTAGTTGCTCTGCTCGAAGGCAAAGCCTCCCACCAGTGAGCGGATAGCACCGTTGTTCGGGTCCAGGGATACCAGCGCACCTTGTACGGTGGGCACCTGGCTGAACTTGTAGCTGCCATCGGTCTGCGGCTGCACGCGAATCAGGTCGCCGACCTGAGCGACATCCGAGGGCTGCTTGGGCATTGGGCCCATGCTGTTGGTATTGAGGAACTTGCGTGCCCATTTCATGGTGTTCCAGGAAACGTGAACTTCGCCGGTGCGGGTCAGCACTTGCAGGCCGTCCTTGTCGACCTGGGTCACGATTGCAGGCTCCAGGCCGCTGATTGCCCGTTGCTTGGCCAGCTCTTGAGTCCAGACGGCCAGGGTCTTGCCCGGCAGGCGCGACTCGGGGCCTCGATAGCCGTGGCGCTGGTCATAGGCAATCAGACCTTCGTGAACTGCAGTGTTGGCGAGCTCCTGAAGGTCGCTTGGCACCGTTGTTGTGACGCGGAAACCTTCGGTGTAAGCCTCGCTACCATAGCGTCCGACCATTTCGGCCCGGGCCATTTCAGCGATGTAAGGCGCGCTCACTTCCGGGGTTGGCACGTGGTAGCTGGCGTTTACGGGCTCTGCGACAGCAGCTTCGTAGCTGGCCTGATCAATCTTGCCCAGCTTGTACATGCGGCCCAGGATCCAGTCGCGGCGCTCTTTGCTGCGTACCGAATTGGCCAGTGGATTAAAGCGCGAAGGGGCCTTGGGCAGGCCGGCAATCATGGCCATCTGCGCCAGGCTGAGGTCGCGGATCGACTTGCCGTAGTAAACCTGCGCAGCGGCTTCGATGCCGTAAGCGCGGTTACCCAGGTAAATCTTGTTCACATACAGCTCAAGGATTTCGTCCTTGGTCAGTTCGCGTTCGATTTCCAGTGCCAGCAGGATCTCGTTGGTTTTGCGCGAAAAGCTGCGCTCGCTGGACAGGAAATAGTTCTTCGCCACCTGCATGGTGATGGTGCTGCCACCTGATTGTATGTGTCCGCTTTTTACCAGTTGGGTAGCGGCACGCATCAGGCTACTGGGATCAACCCCGTAATGATTGGCGAAGTTGTCATCTTCTGCAGAGAGCAGGGCATTGATGAAATTGGGGGGAATGTCGGCGAACTTGATTGGAGAGCGGCGCATTTCGCCAAACTCTGCGATCAACTTTCCGTCGCTGGTGTAGACCCGCAAAGGAATCTGCAACTGGATGCTTCTCAACGACTCTACGGACGGCAAGCCAGGACTAAGATAGAGAAACGCGCCGCTCAACACGAGCAACAGCCCGCAGAACACAGCAACGAAAGACCACCCGAAAAACTTCAGCAGACGAATCAAGGCTTTTGGATTTCCAGATTAAGAAATGGGTTTGCACGTCAGGGTAGTGCGCAGCTGCGCCGGGTCGACGATACGGAAAAAAACGCACGGCATTATAAGCATTTTTCGCTCATGGGCGTCATGAGCCGCATGTCAGAACAGGTTTTGAACGGATCTCATTTTTTACCCTCCGTAAGTTACGGATTGCATTAGGGAAAACAAAAGTGCCCGGATTTCTTCCCAGAACACGCCATCGCTGTCTCGGCGTTGATATCAGCCAGCAAGCAATCAAAATCGTCGAACTGAGCCGCTCCCAAGGTCGGCTCAAGCTCCAGGGTTATGCCATAGAACCGCTGCCAGCCGGGCTTACGGAACTTCAGACCGGCGCCGAGTCCAAAAGTGTCGTTCAAGTGCTCCTCGGGGCGCTGGAAAAAGCTGCCGTTGTGACCCGTGATGCGATTGTCGGGATGCCTGATGGGCAAGTCATCTGCAAAACCCTGGAGATCGAGGCGGGTTTGAATGAAGTCGAGCTTGAACTTCATGTACGACTGGAAGCGGAGCCATACATTCCTTATGCGCTGGATGACGTGGCGCTTGATTTCGAGGTTGAAGACGTTTCATCGACCCATCCCGGACGGGTCCGCGTGCAGATGGCGGCGTGCCGCCAAGAGGCTCTTGAGTGGCATCGTTCGGTCTTGACCGGCGCAGGCCTGACCCCTCGGGTGGTTGCTGTCCAGGCCCATGCCCTGGCGTGCGGGGTTGAGGCAATGACAGCGGGCATGGCGCTGCAAGGTGCAGTGGCAGTACTCGACCTTGCAACCCATGCAGCGCTGTTGAGCGTTGTGTACCAAGGGCAGGTTGTTTACTACCGCGAGTTGCTCCCTGAGCACGGAGACACAGAGGCGCACGGATTCGAAAGCAGGGTGTCCGGGCATCTGGAGCGCGGGCTGGAGCTGTTTTTTCAGTCCGGCGTTGAAGGCACGATCGACATGATCATATTGGCTGGCAAGGCGGCAGCGACTCCGGGGCTGAGTCAGTGGGTTGAAGCCCGGCTCGGAAGGCCTGTACGCGCCGCCAATCCCTTTATGGGCATGAACGTTGAGCCTGGGCTCGCACCTGAAGCCTTGCTCTGCGATGCTCCTGTGTTGTTGACTGCCTGCGGTCTGGCCTTGAGGGGGTTTGATTGATGGCGAGAATCAATTTGTTGCCCTGGCGCGCGTTGTTGCGTGAAAAGCGGCGCAAGCGGTTTTTGATGGTGCTGGCAGTCCTGTCGGTGGGAACAGTGGCCGGATTGTTTGCTGCTGACCAGTTTATCGACAACCTGGTAGAGCAGCAGCTGGAGCGCAATGACTTGATCCGCAGTGCCACGTTCCAGCTGGACGGCCGTGCGGAGCAAATCGATCAGTTGAAAGTACGCCGCGAGCAATTGCTTGAGCGTATGCAAACAATCGGGGCGCTGCAGAGCAGCCGATCGAGCAGCGGGATTATTCTGGAGCAATTGGCGCGCAGCTTGCCCGAAGGCGTGCACTTCACTGACGTGAAAATGACCGAGGGCACAATAGTCATCACGGGGGTTGCCCAGTCCAATACCCTCGTCGCGCAATTGATGCGCAATCTGGATGCTTCACACTGGCTGGAAACGCCCGAGCTCAATGACGTCAAGGCCGATCCTGCCCATGCCGGCGGGCCAGAGCGTCAGTTTCAACTGACGGTGCGCGAGGCCCGGCATACACCCGCTGCGGGGGCGTTGTGATGGCCGCGCAGTGGCTACACAGCCTGCGCAGCTTTGACCTTCGGGAGCTGGACCTCGGGCATCCGGGAGTCTGGTCGCCAAAACGCAAAAATCTCGTCGCGCTGGCGTGGTTGGGCATGATCCTGGCGCTGGGGTATCCGTTGCTGTTGCAGCCCTCGTTTGCCCGGTTGCAACTGCAGCATGAAGCTCAAGCCAGACTAAAGGCCGAATTTGAATCCAGGGTTGCCCAGGTTGCGAACCTGGATGCCTACTTGAAGCAAATGCAAGGGCTGGAAGCCGCCTTTGGCGTATTGCTCGAACAACTCCCTGCCCAGGCGCAAGTGCCCGGTTTGCTGGATGAGATTTCGCGACTGAGCCACCTCAACGGCCTGGTGGTCGAGCATATTGAGTGGTTGCCCGAAGTCCTTCAGCCGTTCTATGCCGAACTGCCCCTGCAGATGACTCTCGCCGGTGGGTACCACGAGTTGGGGCTCTTCGTCAGCGCCATGGCGAGCCTGCCACGCATAGTCACCCTTCATGATTTCGCACTTGCTCCGCTCAACAGCTCAGGTAGCGGCCAGTTACGCATGACGCTGCTGGCCAGGGCCTACCGCACCCACGATCAAGGACTGATCCCATGAGTGTCTGTTTTCGACTGTTTGGCGCTGGATTGCTGGCGACGCTGGCGGGGTGCGATGGCCCGCAGGGTACCGTTGAGCTGCAAACGTATTTGCAGACCGCTCAGGTGCAATCGGGTGAGGCCATTGAGCCTCTTCCGGAAATCAATCCAGCGCACGTGTTCACCTATGACGCGTTGACGCTGCGCAATCCTTTTCAGGCCGTGCCCAGGGGCGGGGCTGGCAATTGGCAGGTCAGCCTCGTCGGTGACGAGCTTGACGGTGACCGGGCACGTCAGTTTCTGGAAGGCTTCGATCTTGAGCAATTCGAGATGGTCGGGACGCTGTCCAATGATCTGGAAACCAACGCATTGCTACGGGTCAACGGTGTCATCCACCGTTTGAAAGTAGGTGATTACCTGGGGCGCAACAATGGCCAGATTGCTTCGGTGGACGTGACCCAGGTTGAAGTGTTTGAAGTGATTTCCGATGGTCGGGGCGGCTGGTTGGAAAGGTCCCTGACGATCCCTTTAAAGCAACACTCTTAACGGATAAACACCATGAAAAGGATTTTACCGGTCTGCGTACTGGCGCTATGGAGTGCGCTGAATTCGCAGTCAACGCTGGCGGCTGCCCAGGCCACAGTCATCCCCTCTTCGTATGTCGGCGAAACAATGTCCCTGAACTTTCAGGAGGTCGAAGTGCGCGCAGTGCTTCAGCTACTGGCAGATTTCACGGGGTTCAATGTGGTGGTCAGCGACGCCGTACAGGGCAGCATTACCCTGAACCTGCAGGACGTACCGTGGGATCAGGCGCTGGATCTGGTGCTTAAAAGCAAGGGTCTGGGCAAGCGCCTTGAGGGTAATGTGCTGTTGATCGCGCCCTCTGAAGACATCGCGGCTCGCGAGCGTCATGAACTTGAGGCCCGCAATCAACTGGCCCGCCTTGCGCCTTTGCGCAGAGAGCTGGTGCAGGTCAATTACGCCAAGGCTGCAGATATTGCCAAATTGTTCCAGTCTGTGACCGGTGCTCAGCCCGACGTTGACGGGCAGGGCACAATCGCCGTGGATGAGCGCACCAATAACATAATTGCCTTTGAGTCTGGTGAGCGGCTGGAGGAGTTGCGCCGCCTTGTGGCTCAGCTGGATGTGCCGGTACGTCAGGTGATGATCGAAGCCCGAATTGTTGAGGCGGGTGTGGACTATGAGAAAAGCCTGGGGGTTCGTTGGGGTGGCACCCTGCGCAACGAAGGCCACTGGAGTGCGGGCGGTATTACCCGCACGCCTGCATCAGGGGCAGTGCCCGGCGATCTGAGCGCGCCCTTTGTGGACCTGGGCGTTTCGGGTAATACATCAGGGCTGGGCATCGCCTTTATCACCAACAATGTGTTGTTGGACCTGGAGCTGGCAGCCATGGAAAAAACCGGCAACGGTGAAATCATCTCTCAGCCCAAAGTAGTTACCTCCGACAAGGAAACCGCCAAAATCCTCAAGGGCACTGAAATTCCCTATCAAGAGTCCAGCTCAAGCGGTGCCACATCGGTATCGTTCAAGGAGGCCTCGTTGTCCCTGGAGGTGACACCGCAAATAACCCCTGACAACAGCGTCATCATGGAGGTCGTCGTAACCAAGGACGAGCCCGATTACATGAACCGGGTCCATGATGTGCCGCCAATCAAGAAGAATGAGGTCCGGGCCAAGGTGCTGGTCAAGGACGGTGAAACCATCGTGATTGGGGGAGTGTTCTCAAATACTCAGAGCAAAGTAGTAGATAAAGTGCCATTTTTAGGAGATCTGCCGTATGTTGGCCGACTTTTCCGTAGAGACGTTGTCCTGGAAAAAAAATCCGAACTGCTGGTGTTCCTGACTCCGCGTATCATGAACAACCAGGCGATTGCTGTGAGTCATTGATTCTGTGAGAAATTTGATTCTTGTTGGGCCAATGGGGGCTGGAAAAAGCACCATCGGACGTTTGCTGGCCAAAGAGTTGCACCTGCCGTTCAAAGATTCCGATAAGGAAATTGAAGTGCGCACGGGTGCCAATATCCCGTGGATCTTCGACAAAGAAGGTGAGCCCGGCTTTCGTGACCGTGAAACGGCCATGATTGTCGAACTGTGTCATGAAAATGGCATCGTGCTGGCGACCGGTGGTGGTGCCGTCATGCGTGCGGAAAACCGCCAGGCGTTGCGCAATGGCGGACGAGTGGTTTACTTGCATGCTTCCATCGAGCAGCAGGTTGCGCGTACCTCACGTGACCGCAATCGGCCTTTGCTACGCAACGCAAACCCGGAAAAAATCCTGCGCGACTTGCTGGCCATTCGCGATCCCCTCTATCGGGAAATCGCTGATCTGGTGGTCGAAACCGATGAGCGACCGCCTCGCATGGTGGTTCTGGATATTCTCGAGCGACTGGCGCAGCTTGCTCCTCGGTAAGACCGCTGTGCTGGACCATTAAAGTGCGGTACGAAATGCGCTATCCTCGGCGCCAGCAAAGGCTATCGGGTCGTGTCAGAAAAGAGGCGACCATCACTTGATAATTGCGAAGCAGGTCGCCGGTGACCTGTTTCAACGCGGGGATTCATGCAGACACTGAAGGTTGATCTAGGCGAGCGTAGCTACCCGATTCATATTGGCGAAGGTTTGTTGGATCAGCCGCAGTTGCTGGCCCCCCATATCGCGGGTCGCCAAGTGGCCATTGTGACCAATGCAACGGTCGCACCCCTCTATCTTGAGCGCCTGACGCGCAGCCTCGCGCAGTACTCGGTAGTGCCGATTGTCCTGCCCGATGGCGAATCATTCAAAAACTGGGAAACCCTGCAGCTGATTTTCAGCGGCCTGCTCACGGCTCGCCACGATCGGCGCACCACGGTGATTGCCTTGGGCGGCGGCGTGGTGGGTGACATGGCGGGTTTTGCCGCTGCCTGTTACCAGCGCGGTGTTGATTTCATCCAGGTGCCGACCACCTTGCTGTCTCAGGTCGATTCGTCGGTGGGCGGCAAAACCGGGATCAACCACCCGCTGGGCAAGAACATGATCGGTGCTTTTTATCAGCCCAACCTGGTACTGATCGACACCCAGACCCTCAACACTCTCCCGGCCCGCGAATTGTCTGCAGGGCTGGCAGAAGTCATCAAGTACGGCCTGATTTGCGATGAGCCGTTCCTGACCTGGCTTGAGGACAACATGGACGCGTTGCGTGCGCTGGATCAGGTCGCCCTGACCGCTGCGATCCAGCGTTCGTGCGCCGCCAAGGCTGAAGTGGTGGGTGCCGATGAACGCGAAACGGGGGTACGTGCCACCCTCAACCTCGGTCACACCTTTGGCCATGCCATCGAAACCCATATGGGCTACGGCGTATGGTTACATGGTGAAGCGGTAGCCGCTGGCACCGTAATGGCTCTGGAAATGTCCGCCCGCCTGGGCTGGATCAGCCATGCAGAGCGTGATCGCGGCATTCGAATTTTTCAGCGCGCCGGTTTGCCAGTAGTGCCGCCCGGCGAAATGACGCCAGCCGACTTCATGCAGCACATGGCGGTTGACAAGAAAGTGATCGACGGCCGCATGCGGCTGGTGCTGTTGCGTCGTCTGGGCGAAGCCACGGTGACTGACGATTATCCACACGAGGTTCTCCAAGCCACGCTGGGTGCGGATTACCGCGCGCTGGCTCAGCTTAAAGGTTAATAAGATCCCGATGACTAGTTTGCATGCCGACGAGGCGTTCCTCGGTCACTTCCAGCTCAACCACGACCCTTTTGCGCCACGGGTGCCGGGCTTCAAGTTTTTCCCTGCCCAGCGCAAGCCGGTGCTGGGGCAGTTGCATCACCTTGCCCGCTACAGCCAGTTGTTGCTGGTGGTTACCGGGCCTGAGGGCAGCGGTAAAACCTTGCTGCGCCAGGCGCTGGTCGCGAGCACCAACAAACAGTCTGTGCAGAGTGTTGTGGTTTCTGCGCGGGGTGCTGGCGATGCGGCTGGCATTCTGCACCAGGTGGCACAGACCCTGAATGTTGCACGCCCCGATGTCGGCTCCATTCTGGCGCAAGTCGTGCAATTGGCACTGACCGGACAAGAAGTCTACTTGTTGGTCGATGACGCCGAGCAGCTGGACGAGTCGGCACTGGAAGCATTGCTGGCGCTGGCTGCGGGAGCGCCGGAAGGCCGTCCGCATGTGTTCCTGTTCGGTGAGCCGTCGATGATTGCCGGGTTGGAGCAGTTGAGCCCGGATGAAGAACGTTTTCATGTCATCGAATTGCAGCCGTATACCCTCGATGAAACCCGTGAGTATCTGGCTCAGCGCCTCGAAGGTGCTGGGGCAGGAATCGAACTCTTTAGCGCTCAGCAGATCTCAGATATACACGAGAGCTCCGAAGGCTGGCCTGGCACTATCAACCAGGTCGCCCGCGATGCAATGATCGAAGCCATGATTGCCAGCCGCTCAGCGGTCAAGCGTCCAAGTATGGGGTTCAAGATGCCGAAGAAACACGTATTGGCCATTGGTGCAGTAGTGGTAGTGGCTGTCGCTGCTGCTGTATTGATTCCTGGCCGTGGCAAGGCGCCAGTCGCGCCGGGTGCCGAACAGACACAACTGGGGCAGGCCGCTCCAAATGGCGGCGCCAAGCCGTCTGTTGATTTCGCTGGCTCTTCGCAGCCGATGCCATTGCCGCTGGTAGGGCAATCCCAACCGGTGATGCGTGGTCCGTTGGCCGAAGCGGCCGGTGATATGCCTGAGGGCGACGATGGCGGTGTGCCTGCGGTCGACGGCGGTGTAGCTTCGCCGCCAACTGTCACCACCACGGCGCCACCGGTTGGCGTGCCATCGGGCCCTGCGCCAGTGGCGACCCCGGCGCCAACCGTGGCTACGGCCAAGCCAGCGCCTGCCCCTGTCGCCAAGCCTGCTCCGGCCCCAGCCCCGGCAGCCAAGCCGGTGGTCAAGCCAGTCGAGAAGCCGGTCGTTGTTGCCAAGGCCGCACCGGGCGGCAGCTGGTACTCCAGCCAGCCTGCCAACAACTATGTGGTGCAGATCGTCGGCACCAGCTCTGAAGCGTCTGCGCAAAATGTCGCTAAAGAACTGGGCGGCGATGCTCGCTATTTCAAGAAGTCCTTGAACGGCAAGCCGCTGTACGTCGTCACCTACGGCAATTTCCCAAGCCATGCCGCAGCCACCGCGGCAATCAAGAACTTGCCAGCGAAGACACAGGCTGGTAAACCTTGGCCTCGCACTGTCGCCAGCGTCCAAAAAGAGCTGGCTACAGCTCGCTGATGATCCGGCGACCTTACCCAGGTCGCCGTTCTAGCACATCAAATTCCTGCTTGTGCATACGGGCTTATCAAGCCGTGTGCCTTGTGGTGTCTGCGCCGCGCAGCAGTCGACATCAAAAATGTTTTGACTAGCACGAGCAATCGCTTTAAACCTTTCATAAATGCGACACGAACTTACGGTTAATCGCCGTTAAATTTGTGGGCCTATGTGACGGTGTGTAGAATGACCACCCTTTTGCCCCTGCCAAGCTGGCGTACGTTCAGCGCGGGGAGCAAGTGGTTGAATTAAAAGAAATTTGCCCCTTTTTGGGGCAGCCTGGTGAGAAAGTGTCTATGAAAGCAGGTCTGTACCACCCCGATGAATTCAAGGATAACTGTGGTTTCGGCCTGATTGCCCATATGCAGGGCGAGCCTAGTCATACCCTCCTGCAAACCGCCATTGAAGCCCTGACCTGCATGACCCACCGCGGTGGGATCAACGCAGATGGCAAGACCGGTGACGGTTGTGGCCTGCTGATTCAAAAGCCTGACCTGTTCTTGCGTGCAACCGCCAAAGAACAGTTCGGCGCAGATTTGCCCAAGCAATACGCCGTCGGCATGGTGTTTTTCAACCAGGACCCGATCAAGGCTGAAGCGGCCCGCGACAACATGAACCGCGAAATCCTCGCGGCGGGCCTGCAATTGGTGGGCTGGCGCAAGGTGCCGATCGATACCAGCGTTCTGGGCCGTCTGGCATTGGAACGTTTGCCGCAGATCGAGCAAGTGTTCATCGCTGGCGAAAACCTGAGCGATCAGGACATGGCGATCAAACTGTTCAGCGCCCGTCGCCGTTCATCGGTGAGCAACGCCGCTGACACCGATCACTACATCTGCAGCTTTTCCCACAAGACCATCATTTATAAAGGCCTGATGATGCCGGCGGACCTCACCGCCTTCTATCCAGACCTGAGCGATGAACGCCTGCAAACCGCAATTTGCGTGTTCCACCAGCGTTTCTCCACCAACACCCTGCCGAAATGGCCGCTGGCCCAGCCATTCCGCTTTCTCGCCCACAACGGCGAGATCAACACCATCACCGGCAACCGCAACTGGGCCCAGGCCCGTCGCACCAAGTTCGCCAATGACCTGATCGGTGACCTCGACGAGCTCGGCCCGCTGGTTAACCGCGTGGGTTCTGACTCCTCGAGCATGGACAACATGCTGGAACTGATGGTCACCGGCGGTATCGATCTGTTCCGTGGCGTGCGCATGCTGATTCCACCGGCGTGGCAGAACGTTGAAACCATGGACCCCGACCTGCGGGCGTTCTATGAGTACAACTCCATGCACATGGAACCGTGGGACGGCCCGGCTGGCGTAGTGATGACCGACGGTCGTTATGCTGTCTGCCTGCTCGACCGCAACGGTCTGCGCCCTGCGCGCTGGGTGACCACCACCAACGGCTATATCACCATCGCTTCTGAAATCGGCGTGTGGGACTACAAGCCAGAAGACGTGATCGCCAAAGGCCGTGTCGGTCCGGGCCAGATCCTGGCCGTGGACACCGAAACCGGTCAGGTGCTGGACACCGACTCCATCGACAACCGCTTGAAGTCGCGCCACCCGTACAAACAGTGGCTGCGCAAGAATGCCCTGCGCATTCAGGCGACCATGGAAGACAACGACCACGGTTCGGCGTTTTACGACGTTGATCAGCTCAAGCAATACATGAAGATGTACCAGGTGACGTTCGAAGAGCGCGACCAGGTGCTGCGTCCGTTGGGCGAGCAAGGCTACGAAGCCGTAGGCTCGATGGGTGACGACACGCCAATGGCCGTGCTGTCCCAGCGTGTTCGCACGCCGTACGACTACTTCCGCCAGCAGTTCGCGCAGGTGACTAACCCGCCGATCGACCCGCTGCGTGAAGCCATCGTCATGTCGCTGGAAATCTGCCTCGGTGCCGAGCGCAACATCTTCCAGGAATCCCCGGAGCACGCTTCCCGTGTGATCCTCAGTTCGCCCGTGATCTCGCCTGCCAAATGGCGTTCGCTGATGAACCTCGACCTGCCGGGCTTTGAGCGTCAGATCATCGACCTCAACTACGACGAGAGCGTGGGTCTTGAAGCGGCCGTGCGCAATATCGCCGATCAGGCCGAAGAAGCCGCGCGCGCCGGTCGTACCCAGATCGTTCTGAGTGACCGTCATATCGCACCGGGCAAGTTGCCGGTTCACGCCTCGTTGGCTGTGGGCGCCGTGCATCACCGCTTGACCGAAAAAGGCCTGCGCTGCGACAGCAACATCCTGGTTGAAACCGCTACTGCCCGTGACCCGCATCACTTTGCGGTGCTGATCGGCTTCGGCGCCTCGGCGGTCTATCCGTTCCTGGCTTACGAAGTGCTGGGTGACTTGATCCGTACCGGTGAAGTGCTGGGCGACCTCTATGAGGTGTTCAAAAACTACCGCAAAGGCATCACCAAAGGCTTGCTTAAAATCCTGTCGAAGATGGGTATCTCGACCATTGCCTCGTACCGCGGTGCGCAGTTGTTCGAAGCCATCGGCCTGTCCGAAGAAATCTGCGACCTGAGCTTCCGTGGCGTGCCAAGCCGCATCAAGGGCGCACGCTTCGTCGACCTTGAAGCCGAGCAAAAGCTGCTGGCAGCCGAGGCCTGGAGTGCGCGCAAGCCGATCCAGCAAGGCGGTCTGCTCAAGTACGTGCACGGTGGCGAATACCACGCCTACAACCCGGACGTAGTCGCTACCCTGCAAGCCGCTGTGCAGCAGGGTGACTACAGCAAGTTCAAGGAATACACCGCGCTGGTCGACAAGCGTCCGGTGTCGATGATCCGCGACCTGTTCCAGGTCAAGACCCTCGACACGCCGCTGGCCATCGACGACATCGAACCGCTGGACTCGATTCTCAAGCGTTTCGACTCGGCCGGTATCTCGCTGGGCGCCCTGTCACCAGAGGCCCACGAAGCCCTGGCTGAAGCCATGAACCGTTTGGGCGCACGCTCCAACTCCGGTGAAGGCGGCGAAGACCCGGCACGTTACGGCACCATCAAAAGCTCCAAAATCAAGCAAGTGGCCACTGGCCGTTTCGGCGTGACCCCGGAATACCTGGTCAACGCCGAAGTGCTGCAAATCAAGGTTGCCCAAGGCGCCAAACCGGGCGAGGGCGGGCAACTGCCGGGCGGCAAGGTCAACGGCCTGATCGCCAAACTGCGCTACGCCGTACCGGGCGTCACCCTGATTTCGCCACCGCCGCACCACGACATCTATTCCATCGAAGATTTGTCGCAGTTGATCTTTGACTTGAAACAAGTCAATCCGAAAGCGCTGGTATCGGTGAAGCTGGTAGCAGAAGCAGGCGTAGGCACCATCGCCGCAGGCGTGGCCAAGGCCTACGCCGACCTGATCACCATCTCCGGCTATGACGGCGGCACCGGTGCATCACCGCTGACCTCCATCAAGTACGCGGGCGCTCCGTGGGAGCTGGGCCTGGCTGAAACCCACCAGACCCTGCGCGGCAACGACCTGCGCGGCAAAGTGCGGGTACAAACCGACGGCGGCCTGAAAACCGGTCTGGACGTGATCAAGGCTGCGATCCTGGGCGCAGAGAGTTTTGGCTTCGGTACTGCACCGATGATCGCACTGGGCTGCAAATACCTGCGTATTTGCCACCTCAACAACTGCGCCACCGGCGTTGCGACCCAAAACGAATCGCTGCGTAAAAATCACTACATCGGCACCGTCGACATGGTGGTCAACTTCTTCACCTACGTGGCCGAAGAAACCCGCGAGTGGCTTGCCAAGCTGGGTGTGCGCACCCTCGAAGAGCTGATCGGTCGTACCGACCTGCTGGAAATCCTGCAGGGCGAGACCGCCAAGCAGCACAACCTGGACCTGACTCCTCTGTTGGGCAGCGATCACATCCCGGCGGACAAACCCCAGTTCTGCCAGGTCGACCGCAACCCTCCGTTCGACAAAGGCCTGCTGGCCGAGAAGATGGTCGAACTGGCCACTTCAGCGATCAACGACATGAGCGGTGCCGAGTTCGACCTCGACATCTGCAACTGCGACCGTTCGATCGGTGCCCGTATCTCGGGTGAAATTGCCCGTGCTCACGGCAACCAAGGCATGGCCAAAGCACCGATCACCTTCCGCTTCAAAGGCACTGCAGGTCAGAGCTTTGGCGTGTGGAACGCCGGTGGTTTGCACATGTACCTGCAAGGCGATGCCAACGACTACGTGGGCAAAGGCATGACCGGCGGCAAGCTGGTGATAGTGCCGCCTGCGGGCAGCATCTACAAAACCCAGGACAGCGCCATTGTCGGCAACACCTGCCTGTATGGCGCAACCGGCGGCAAGCTGTTTGCTGCGGGTACGGCGGGTGAGCGTTTTGCAGTGCGTAACTCCGGTGCTCACACCGTGGTTGAAGGCACGGGCGATCACTGCTGCGAATACATGACCGGCGGTTTCGTCTGCGTACTGGGCAAAACCGGTTACAACTTCGGCTCGGGCATGACCGGCGGTTTCGCCTACGTGCTGGATCAGGACAACACCTTCGTCGACAAGGTTAACCACGAACTGGTGGAAATCCAGCGGATCAGTGGTGAAGCGATGGAGGCCTACCGCAATCACCTGCAACACGTGCTGGACGAATACGTTGAGGAAACCAACAGCGAGTGGGGTCGCAACCTCTCGGAAAACCTCGATGATTACCTGCGTCGTTTCTGGATGGTCAAGCCCAAGGCTGCCAGCTTGAAATCGTTGCTTTCCAGCATCCGTGCCAACCCGCAGTGATATGCGCCTGAAAAGTTTGATGAGGTTTTAACCATGGCTGAACGTCTGAGTAACGACTTCCAGTTCATCGATGTCGGGCGCAAAGATCCGAAGAAGAAACTGTTACGTCAACGCAAAAAAGAGTTCGTGGAAATCTACGAACCCTTCAAGCCCCAGCAGTCGGCCGAGCAGGCCCACCGCTGCCTGGGTTGCGGCAACCCGTACTGTGAATGGAAATGCCCTGTGCATAACTTCATTCCCAACTGGCTGAAACTGGTGGCCGAGGGCAACATCCTCGCCGCCGCCGAACTGTCGCACCAGACCAACACCCTGCCCGAAGTCTGTGGCCGGGTGTGCCCGCAAGACCGCCTGTGCGAGGGTGCCTGCACCCTCAACGACGGTTTTGGCGCGGTGACCATCGGTTCGGTGGAGAAGTACATCACCGACACCGCGTTCGCCATGGGCTGGCGCCCGGACATGTCCAAGGTCGTCCCGACCGGCAAACGTGTGGCCATTATCGGCGCGGGCCCTGCGGGCCTGGGCTGTGCCGACGTGCTGGTACGTGGTGGTGTGACCCCGGTGGTCTTCGACAAGAACCCGGAAATCGGCGGCCTGCTGACCTTCGGTATCCCGGAGTTCAAGCTGGAAAAAACCGTACTGAGCCACCGTCGCGAAGTGTTCACCGGCATGGGTATCGAGTTCCGCCTCAATACTGAAATCGGCAAGGACATCAGCATGGAACAGCTGCTGGCCGAGTACGACGCCGTCTTCATGGGCATGGGCACCTACACCTACATGAAAGGTGGTTTTGCCGGTGAAGACCTGCCAGGCGTGCACGATGCACTGGACTTCCTGATCGCCAACGTCAACCGCAACCTGGGCTTTGAAAAGTCGCCGGAAGATTTCGTCGACATGAAAGGCAAAAAGATTGTGGTACTGGGTGGCGGCGACACGGCCATGGACTGCAACCGTACTTCGATTCGCCAGGGCGCCAAATCGGTGACCTGTGCGTATCGTCGTGACGAAGCCAACATGCCCGGCTCCCGTAAAGAAGTGAAGAACGCCAAGGAAGAAGGCGTGAAGTTCCTTTACAACCGTCAGCCGATTGCCATTGTTGGTGAAGGCAAGGTTGAAGGCGTGAAGGTGGTCGAGACCCGTCTCGGCGAGCCGGATGCCCGTGGCCGACGCAGCCCTGAGCCGATTCCGGGTTCTGAAGAGATCATTCCGGCAGACGCCGTGATCATCGCCTTTGGTTTCCGCCCAAGCCCGGCGTCATGGTTCGAGCAGTTCGACATCCAGACCGACAGCCAGGGCCGCGTGATTGCGCCCGAGCAGTCGAAATTCAAGCACCAGACCAGCCACCCGAAGATTTTTGCCGGTGGCGACATGGTGCGCGGCTCGGACCTGGTCGTGACCGCGATCTTCGAAGGCCGTACTGCGGCTGAAGGGATCATGGATTACCTGGGCGTGTAACCCTATCCCCTGTAGTCGCTGCCGCAGGCTGCGATCGAGCCCGAAGGGGTCGCTCTTCTCCTTGAAGAGCGAAGGTCCTCCGGCCCTTTTCGCAGCTTTCGGCAGCGGCTACAGGAAATTGTATTTGTGGGTTAAACCGCGACAAATCGCCCCGATAGATAAAAGGCACGGCACTTGCCGTGCCTTTTGCGTCCGTCTCTGAGAAAATGCCCCCACTTTTTTTCCGGATGCTGACATGACTGTTCTCAAGAATGACCGTTTCCTTCGCGCTTTGCTCAAGCAACCCGTAGACGTAACCCCTGTGTGGATGATGCGTCAGGCCGGTCGCTACCTGCCGGAGTACCGTGCCAGCCGCGCCAAGGCCGGCGACTTCATGAGCCTGTGCAAGAACGCCGAATTCGCGTGTGAAGTCACCATGCAGCCTCTGGACCGTTTCCCGCAGCTGGATGCGGCCATCCTGTTCTCCGACATCCTGACCATCCCCGATGCCATGGGCCAGGGCCTGTATTTCGAGACCGGCGAAGGTCCCCGCTTCAAAAAAGTCGTCAGCACCCTGGCCGACATCGAAGCGTTGCCGATTCCCGATCCGCAAAAAGACCTCGGCTACGTGATGAACGCCGTCAGCACCATCCGCAAGGAACTGAATGGTCGCGTGCCCCTGATCGGCTTCTCCGGCAGCCCGTGGACTTTGGCCACCTACATGGTTGAAGGCGGCTCCTCCAAGGACTTCCGTAAAACCAAGGCCATGCTCTACGACACCCCGCAAGCCATGCACTTGTTGCTCGACAAACTGGCGCAGTCGGTCACTTCTTACCTCAACGGGCAGATCCTGGCCGGTGCGCAAGCGGTGCAGATCTTCGATACCTGGGGCGGCAACCTGTCGTCTGCGGCGTACCAGGAGTTCTCCCTGGCTTATATGCGCAAAATCGTCAGCGGCCTGATCCGCGAGCACGAAGGCCGCAAAGTGCCGGTCATCCTGTTCACCAAGAACGGTGGTCTGTGGCTGGAGAGCATTGCCGATGCAGGCGCCGATGCGCTGGGTCTGGACTGGACCTGCGACCTGGGCGAAGCCCGCAAGCGAGTGGGCAACAAGGTTGCGCTGCAAGGCAACATGGACCCGACCGTGCTGTACGCAAACCCGGAAGCAATCCGCACCGAGGTCAAGCGCATCCTGGCCAGCTACGGCAAGGGTTCGGGCCATGTGTTCAACCTGGGTCACGGCATCACCCCGGAAGTGAAGCCGGAACACGCAGGCGCCTTCATCAGCGCGGTGCACGAGTTCTCGGGGCAGTATCACGAGTAAGCTCGACTTTTAAAAAACCCTGGCGAATGCCGGGGTTTTTTTTGACTGCTATTTGCATCAGTTATGGGTTATGGCTGTGACAATGGCTATTGAATAACTAATTCATACTCCTACATCCTTGCAGGAAGTTTCCTACATACATTTCGATACGCCTCCGTAAAATCCGAGCGCTATTGCTTTATTTGTTTCAGTAAAAAATATTACTTGGGGTGGCATGTTCATCAAAGGATTGTCGCTTTTGGTGGGGGTTAAATATGTCTACATGTTTCTTTGCTGAAGTCATGACTTGGCGGTCATCGTTTTTTGTGATGTTGCGTGCGTTCTTCGAATATGCAGTGCCAAAAATAGCGGTCGTAACGGCTGCCTAATAAAAACTAAGGAACTCTTATATGAAATTTGCACTTTCTAAGTCTGGGGCTTTGATGGGGTGTGCATCTTCGCTGACTCTACTGGCGTCACTGTTCGCGTCACAACAGGCGGTTGCACATGGTTATATGAACGAGCCACCGTCACGCGCGTATGCCTGTCGCTTGGCCCTGAACACCAACTGTGGTCCAGCTGAATATGAACCGCAAACAGTGGGTGAAGCTCCTAAAGGCTTCCCGGCCTTTGGTCCTGCCGATGGCAAGATCCCGAGCGGTGGCAATGCCATGTTCTCGGCTCTGGATGCCCAGTCTGCAACCCGCTGGCATCTGAGCGAAATCAAGAACCGCAACATTGAATTCAGCTGGTTCTACACCGCTGCCCATAAAAGTACCAAGTGGGAATACTTCATCACCAAAACCGATTGGAACCCTAATCGGCCCCTCACCCGCGATGACTTTGATACGACCCCGTTTTGCAGCGTTGAAGGCGGCGGTGGCGTACCCATCGATGGCGCAGCGGGCGGCAATGGCCCGGCAGCCAAAAAACACGCCTGTGTGA
Organism: Pseudomonas sp. ML2-2023-3; assembly: GCF_037055275.1. NCBI lineage: Bacteria > Pseudomonadati > Pseudomonadota > Gammaproteobacteria > Pseudomonadales > Pseudomonadaceae > Pseudomonas > Pseudomonas sp. ML2-2023-3. The sequence goes on along the minus strand of NZ_CP146343.1, from coordinate 319,623 downwards.
TTCCGGCAGACCGCACGGGTCAGCACGTGATTTTGGGAGCATGGACAGTAGACGACACTGCGGCGGCTTTCTACGACGTGGTGGATGTCAATATCACCGCTGAAGGGGCAGCGCCTGACGGCTGGACCAAAGTCGGAGCGTTGACGCCGACTCACTCATTGCTGCCAGGCGACACCGTCAAGGCTCGAGCCTTTACCGGCAGTGCGGAAAGTGCCGAATACAGCTTCTCGATCGGCATCGACTCCATAGCAGAAGGCTTGCCAGAAAACTGGTCCTACAAGTTGGCGCAAACCGTGAACGCGAGCAACAAGCCGGTACGTGCCGGTATTCGCAACGAAGAAGGCGTCATTGAGCCAATCAAAGGTGCCAATACCTTCTACGCCAAGGCCCAAAGCGGTGTCACCAACTACCAGTTGCTGACCCAGATGGTTCCAGACCCGGCCGCCTACATGCACGTGCATGACGTTGCCGCCGAGTACGTATTGGACAAAGGCAAAGGCGCTGTTGGCTTGACCCTGATGACCAACAAAAACCTTACGGTTGAAGCGACGGTCTACAACGAAGCCAACAAACAAGTGGGCTACACCAAGCAAAACGTGAACGCAACCACTGCACCGTTGAGCGTTGACGTCAGCAGCGCCCCGGGTGCTCACGCCTTAAAGCTGATTGCCAGCAGTGCAGATGGTCGTGAAAACTTCCAGGAGTTGAAAACCTTGACCCTGACCGGCGAAGGTGGCGGTCAGCAGTACGATGCCATCTACCCTGAAGGTTTCAAGGCTTACAAGGCAGGTACCACTGTGTTGCAGCCAAAAAACGGCCAGGTGTACGAGTGCAAGCCGTGGCCTGCTTCGGGTTACTGCGCACAGTACTCGCCTACAGCCACTCAGTTTGAACCGGGTACCGGCTCGCACTGGAACATGGCATGGACTGAGAAGTAAGCAGTCCTGAACAACACCGGGCTGTTTATCATGAACAGCCCGGTTTGTTGAAGAGATCAGGGAATAAGCTTCGATGAAGACTATTAACTACTCGACATTGCAGAAAGTGCTCCATGGGTTCTCTGCAATGTTGATTATTTGGTTGATGGCGTCGGGTTTTTATATAGGGCTTGTCGCTGAGGCAGTCAGTTATAAGCAAGTTATTGGCAGCATGAATGTTTCGTTAGGGCTGCTGTTGACACCCGTTTTTATACTCAGGTTTTGTGTGTCCTTTGGTCGAGGTTGTCCGGCTACAGTGGACGTTAATAATCTTGCGCCATGGCTGGCTTTTTTTATCCATACCCTGCTGTATCTGACGGTTGTAACGGTTCTGGTTTCAGGTGTTTTGATGATGGACGTACCGATCAGTTTTTTTAATATTGTGAGTTTCCCAGCGCCCATGGAAAACAGCCAATTGCATGAATTATTTGCCCTTATTCATACACAAGCCTGCGCAGTATTGGTGTTGTTGGTGAGTGTGCATGTGGCAGCGGTGATCAAGCACCACTGTGCAGGCCGACCCATCATTAAACGCATGTTTTCGTAACGCACAATTAACTGCAGGGCCTGGCGGGACTGCAAAGGCACCCAGGTGAGACAGTCTTGAACAGTTTTAAGCGCGTGATTAGCCGTTATGGGGCATCTGCAATGAGCGGGGGGCTGCTGGTATTGCCTTTGGTCTATGGCAGTTATCTGGCATGGCAAGAACTGCAGTATCGCGACGCCTTGGGCCCGGCCCGCGAGTTTGCTCCTGTCAGTGCGCCGGTTGTGCCTGCGGCCCAGCCTTTTAAAGCCCAAGCCATTGCCACGGTGATGGGCCTGAACACCCAGGCCGCCTGGGTGCCGAGCGCGGAAGCCTTGCAGTTGCGGGCCAGTTTTGTATCGACTCAAGGCCCGTCTCAAGCGCTGTTGGCTGGCGCACAAGGCAGCCGCTTTTACTCGGTAGGTGATCTTTTACCCGGTGGCAGCGTTTTGCGTCGTGTCGAGGTTGGCCATGTAGTGCTGTGGCGAAATGGTCGTGAAGAGCGCCTCACGCTCAAGCCCGCCAGTCGGCATGTGTTACCTGCATCAGCTACCGGCAGCCCTGACCCGCTAGCCACTTCAGTCCATCTGCGGCCCCTTGTTGGCCAGCCATAGAGAAATGCCATGACCCCATTCAATACGTTAAGCATCGGCCAATTTTTGGCATGCGGGGTCATGTCCTGCGCGCTGCTGTTTCACACCTCGGCCACTGCCGCCGGGCAGTACTGGAAGTTGGCAATGAAGGATGCCGAGCTGCGTGATGTGGTGCAGGAAATGTCTGCGGTACTGGGCACTACCGTGGTGCTCGATCATCGGGTGCAGGGGCGGATCACGGTAATCTCCGAGCAGGAACTGGATCGGGAAGGCGTGCGCCGGTTGTTCTACGCAGTGCTGGATGCGCAGGGGTTCTCCGTCATCGATCAAGGTGATCGTTTATTGATCATTCCAGTAGCCGAGGCCAAGGCCCAGGCAGGGAATACGGATACCCGATCTGCCCCGGCCCAGGCATTTGTTACCCGTGTGATCGAACTCAATGCCAGCGTTGCCGCCGACCTGGCAGGCCTGTTGCGGCCTCTGGTGTCGAACAATGGCTATGTGGGGCCTTCGGCCTCGACCAATGCGCTGGTCATCACCGACACCGTAGCCAATACCCGGCGTATTACCGATATCGTGCGTCAGCTGGATGCCGGTACCCGTTATGGCCATTCCGTGGTCGAGCTTAAACATGGGCTGGCCAGTGACATCGCCAAGGTCATGGAGCAGTCACTGGATAAAAAAGCCACGGGCGCGAGCAGCCAGGTGATTGCAGACATGTCGGCCAATCGTCTGGTGATTTTGGGCAGTGAAGCCATGCGCAAGCGTTTAAGCGCGCTGGCCCGTTCGCTGGACACACCGGCCAACGCCCAGCAAGAAAACTCGCGGGTCATTCGTCTGCGTCACAGTGATGCCAAGCTGTTGGCCGAGGTACTGCTGGCCGTGGGTCAAGGCATGAAGCAAGAGACCGCCCTGGCCGGTGCCAGCCAAAAAGCGTCGTCTCGCGAGGTGATGGTGGCGGCCGATCAAAGCCAGAACGCCTTGGTGCTGATGGCTGATCCCGCGCAGGTCAGGACCCTTGAAAGCATCGTGCGCCAACTCGATCAGCCTCGCTCACAGGTGTTGATCCACGCCGCCATTGTTGAAATTTCCGGGGATATTGTTGAAACCCTTGGCGTGCAATGGGGAGTGAACACCGGTGGTGCCACGGGCGGGATCAGCTTTCCCGGCACCAACATTCAGATCGGTGCCTTGTCCGCGAGCAATGCGAAACTGCCTGAAGGAGGCGTGTTGCAAGTGGGCGGCGATCGTTTCAATGCGCTGATCTCGGCCCTGGCCAGCGATACCAACAACAATGTGCTGTCCACGCCCAGCCTGCTGACGCTGGATAACCAGGAAGCCGAAATTCTGGTGGGGCAAAACGTACCGTTCAAAACCGGCTCCTACACGGGCTCTGGCGAGAATTCCAACAACCCCTTTACCACCGTGACCCGCCAGGACATCGGCATTAGTCTCAAGATCAAACCTCACATCAACGATGGCAGTTCGCTGCGCCTGGAAGTCGCACAGGAAAACTCCGAGATTGCGCCTTCGTTGCAAGGCATCGACTCGACCGATTTGATCACCAACAAGCGCGCTTTAAAAAGCACCATCCTGGCTGAAGACGGCGAAATCATCGTGATTGGCGGGTTGATCAAAGACAGTGTGCGCACCCAAGTGAGTGGCGTGCCATTGCTGCGCAGCATTCCGTATCTGGGTGCGTTGTTTCGCTGGAACAAGGATACCCACACCAAAACCAACCTGATGGTGTTTTTGCGCCCGACCATTGTGCGCAGCAAACAGGACCTGCGTGAGATCAGCGAAGCCCGCTACAACACCTTGCGCAACCTGAGCCAGCCCGCTGGCAAAGACAAAAACGCTCGGTTGTTGCCCAGCAAAGCGAATCAAATGTTCGACGCCAGGCTGCAAGATCCATCGGCGGTGGATCTGCGTCAGCCCAAAGCCCAGCGCCCATGACTCTGATCCCCGCACGTTTGCCATTCAGCTTCGCCCGACGTTTCGGGGTGCTGCTGGACGCCTCTTCAATCCCGCCGATCCTGTTGGTTCGAGCAGACACACCCTTGAGCGCACTGGCCGAAGTGCGGCGCTGGGCAGGCCACGAAGTGACCGTGCAGGTGATCGCGGATGCGCAATTCGGCGAGCGCCTGGCCAAGAGCTACAGCGCCGGCCACAGTGCCGCCGAGCAGGTGGCCCAGGGGCTGGACGACGACCTTGACCTCATGAGCCTGGCCGAACAAGTCCCCCAGACCGCCGACCTGCTGGAGCAAGAAAATGATGCCCCGATCATTCGGCTGATCAACGCCTTGTTGCGCGAAGCCATGCGCGAGAAAGCCTCGGACGTACACCTTGAAACCTTCGAGCATTACCTGTCGGTGCGCATGCGCATCGACGGTCAACTGCGCGAAGTCCTCAGGCCCAAGCGCGAACTGGCCAACTTGCTGGTGTCACGGATCAAGGTCATGGCCCGGCTGGATATTGCTGAAAAGCGCGTGCCCCAGGATGGCCGCATCAGCCTGCGCCTGGCCGGGCATGAAGTGGATGTGCGGGTTTCGACCTTGCCCTCGGCCCACGGCGAGCGCGTGGTGATGCGTTTACTCGACAAGCAGGCCGGGCGCCTGGATCTCAAATGCCTGGGCATGCCCGCCGCCACCCTGAACCGGTTTGAGCGGATCCTGGCGCGTCCCCACGGGATCTTTTTGGTGACCGGCCCCACGGGCTCGGGCAAAACCACCAGCCTGTATGCCGCACTCAGCCATCTCAACCACCCGAACCGCAATATTCTGACGGTCGAAGACCCGGTGGAATATCACCTGCCGGGTATCGGCCAAACGCCGGTCAACACCAAGGCCGACATGACGTTCGCCCGTGGCTTGCGGGCGATTTTGCGCCAGGACCCGGATGTGGTCATGGTGGGTGAAATCCGCGACCGCGAAACCGCAGAAATTGCCGTCCAGGCGTCGTTGACCGGGCACCTTGTGCTGTCGACCCTGCACACCAACAGCGCCATTGGCGCAGTGACCCGGCTGGTGGACATGGGAGTCGACGCCTACTTGCTGGCTTCGTCCCTGGTCGGGGTATTGGCCCAGCGCCTGCTGCGCACCCTGTGTCCCGACTGCAAAGTCCCGTACCCCGCCGATCCTCCAGCCTGCACCCGGCTGGGACTTGACACCCAAGCCGCCCCGACCCTGCATCGCGCCCAGGGTTGCAGCCACTGTCAGCAAGGCTACCGTGGGCGCACCGGCATCTACGAACTGGTCAGCATCACCCCGGCCCTGGCCGATTTGATCCACCAGGGTGCCAGCGAACCGGACTTGGCACGGGAGGCGCGCCAACGTTCCCCCAGCCTGTTTCAAGACGGTCAGCGATTGGTGCTTGAAGGCCTGACCAGCCTCGATGAACTGCTGCGCGTCACCCAGGCGGACTGAGCATGCCAGCCTTTGACTATCAGGCGCAGGACGCCAATGGACGCACCTGCCGAGGCCAGCAAGAGGCCGACAGCGCTCGCCATGCACGCCAGATACTGCGTGAGCGGGGCTTGCGCATCACCCGTTTGAGCGGGGCTAAAAAAAGCCGCCCTGGCGGTCGGCATGGGCAGGCGGGTACGCGGCTTGGGGTCACTGACCTGGCCTTGCTCACACGCCAGCTGGCGACCCTGATTCATGCCGGTCTGCCACTGGAAGAAGCCTTGTCCGCGGTGACCGCGCAAAGTGAAAAAACGGCGGTGAGCAACGTCTTGGCCGCCGTGCGCAACCGTGTCACGGAAGGTCATGCACTGGCCACAGCGCTATCGGCGTTCCCGCGTGCATTCCCGGAGCTGTTTCGGGCAACGGTGGCCGCCGGTGAGCGCAGCGGCCATCTGGGCCATGTGCTGGAGCAACTGGCCGACTACACCGAAGCCCGCCAGGCCTCGCGCCAGAAAATTCAGCTGGCATTGGTCTATCCAATGATCCTGATGTTCGCCTCGGTGGCCATCGTCGGCTTTTTGCTCGGTTACGTGGTGCCCGACGTGGTCAAAATATTTATCAACAGCGGCCAGCCTCTGCCCCCGTTGACCCAGGCCATGATCGCCATGAGCAACGGTTTGCGCCGCTACGGCTGGCTTCTGCTGATGCTCCTGATGGCGGGTACAGGCGCTGCTCGCTGGGCCTTGCGTCAACCCCGGCTGAAGCTGCGCTGGCATGTACTGCAACTCAACCTGCCGCTGGTGGGCCCGGTGCTGCGTGCGATGGAAGCCGCACGCTTTGCCAGCACCCTGGCGATTTTGGGCAAGAGCGCCGTGCCGTTGGTGGATGCCCTGGAAATCTCGGCCACGGTGATTGCCAACCTGGCCATTCGCCAACGCATGCTGGATGTCGCCCGTTCCGTACGTGAAGGCGGCACCCTGGCCCGAGGGCTGGAGCGCAGTGGCGATATCCCCCCGATGATGCTGCACCTGATCGCCAGCGGCGAACGCGCCGGTGAGCTGGACAGCATGCTGGCGCGCGCCGCCGAGCAACAGGAAAAAAACCTCGCGGCGCGCATCGCGCTGGTGGTGAGCTTGTTTGAACCGATCATGTTGGTGCTGATGGGCGGCGTGGTTTTACTGATCGTCATGGCCATCCTGTTGCCCATTCTTAGTCTTAATCAACTGGTGAATTGACTGATGACACTCCCTGAAAAATCCTCTCAACGCGGCTTCACCCTGATTGAAATCATGGTGGTCGTGGTGATTATCGGCGTACTCGGCGCCATCGTGGTTCCGCAATTCATGAGCCGTCCGGACCAGGCCAAAGTGACCGCTGCGCGCACCGATATTCAGGCGATCGCCACCGCCCTGGAAATGTACCGTCTTGATACCTTCAACTACCCCTCCACCCAGCAGGGCCTGGAAGCTCTGACCAAACAGCCCTCTGGCAGCCCGGTGGCGAAAAACTGGAACCCCCAGGGGTATCTGAAAAGCATGCCGCTGGACCCTTGGGGCACGCCTTATCAATACCTGAATCCGGGCACTCGCTCGGCGGGTTATGACCTGTTTTCCTTTGGCTCCGACGGGGTGCCTGGCGGTGAAGGGTATGGCGCCGATATCGGCAACTGGGGCAACTGAGGCATGCGTCGAGCGGCGGCCGGTTTCACCCTGATCGAGCTGATGGTGGTCATGGTGTTGATCGGCGTGCTCGTTTCGATGGTGCATATCAGCCTTGGCGACAACAACAGCCGCAACGCGCGTCAGGAAGCAGACGTCTTGCTTGGCCTGATCCACGGCTTGCGCGAAAAGGCCGTGCTTGAGGGGCATGAATATGGCCTGCGGCTGGAACCCGGGGCCTACCAACTGATGCGCTTTGAAGGTGAGCAGTGGCAGGCAGTCGAACCATGGGTGTCACTGCCTGTGGGGCTGGTACTGGCGCTGACGCTGGATGGTCAGGATCAGCCACTGATAGCGGGTTCGGTCACGCCGCAGTTGTTGTGGTTGAGCAGCGATGAAAACACGGCATTTGAACTGCACCTCGACAGCCCGCCGCAGCGCTGGCGCAGTATCGTTAGCGACGGCCTGGCTGATGCCGTGATTGACGTACCCGAGTCCCGACATGAACGCTGAAAAAGGCTTCACCTTGCTGGAAATCATGATTGCACTCGCCGTGTTCGCCACGCTGGCGGCGGCGCTCATGTCTGCCAGCCAGTATGTGCTGGGGCAAAGTGCGCGGGTTGAGGCCCGGCTGTTTGGCGCCTGGCTGGCCGACAACCACCTCAGCGAATTGCAGCTGCAAACCCCGCCACCGGCGCCGGGGCAAAAAACCCTTCACTTGAGCTATGCACAACGCGACTGGCGCGTGAGTCAACGCATCGTGTCCGAGCCTGGCACGGGTTTGCTGCGGGTTGAGCTCAGCGTCAGCCCGGCGGGCAGCGAACAGACTGTGCAATCGGTGACCCACTGGATCGGCGCCACACATGACTAAGCCACAGGCGGGTTTTACGTTGCTCGAACTGGTGATCGCCATCGCGATTTTTGCGTTGCTGGGCATAGGCTGCTGGCGCTTGTTTGACGCCATCGTGCGCGCCGAGCGCAGCAGCAGTGCTCACGAACAATCCCTGCGCAGCTTGCAGCTTGCAGCGTGCCGTTGCGATGATCGAGCGCGATGTGTTGCAGGTCCAGACCTCGGCCAGGCAGCCGGGCTTCAGGGTGTTGCCCAATGAACTCACCCTGCGCCGAGGCAATTGGCGCAACCCGCTGGGCCAGCCGCGCAGCGAGCTTCAAGACATCAGCTATCAATTCGAAAACGGTGTGCTCTGGCGCTACAGCCAAGGTGTGGATTTGCCCGTGCTGCAAAAACAAAAACTGCTTGGCGATGTGCGTGACATGAGCTGGCGCTTATACGACGAACACACCGGTTGGCGCAGCGATTGGCCCACCGGCAAGGCGGCCCCCAAGACAGCGCCCAAAGCCCTGGAAGTCCAGTTTTCGGTCGGGCGATTTGAGCGGGTTCGTCGCGTGCTGTTACTGCCGGAGGGGGAGTAATGCGCAAGGCCCAGCAAGGTATCGCGTTGCTCACCGTTTTGCTGGTCATGAGCCTGGCGCTGTTGATCACCGCGGGCATGCTGCGCAGCCATCGACTGGCCTTGCACGGCAGCGCTCAACAAATGCACCAACTGCAATTGCGCCAGTTGAGCATTGCCGGAGAATCCTGGGGGCGTCAGCGCTTGCGCGATATGCTGGTCGATCCAAAAGCAGTCGTGGCCGCGGGGCAAGGCTGGGCCACGGGGACACCGGCACTGGACAGCGAAAATGCCCGGATTGAGGTGCAGATCGAAGACCTGGCCGGGCGCTTTGACATGACCGCCTTGCTCGGCAAAGCGCCCGTCGATGAAGTGATCGCCCAACGCTGGTTGCGCCTGCAAACCCTGCTTGAAGTCACCCCCGTACCCGCCAGTACCCTCCAGGGGCTGAGCCTGAGCGATATCAGCCAATTGCGTCAGGTACCCGGCGTCGACGCCCGGTGGTTGACGCGCATGCAACCCTGGCTCGCGTTGTTGGGCAGCGGCGGGCTGCTGAACATCAACACCGCGTCTGCCACCCTGCTGGCGACCCTTGAGGGCGTGACGCCAGACATGGCGCGCAGGCTTGTGGCCGAGCGTCCGTTGCAAGGCTACGCCAGCGTGCAGGACTTTACCTTTGTACCCGCGCTGATCGGGCTTGGGGTCCAAAGCCAAGGCCTGGGGATTGGCAGCCGCTGGTTTCGGATCAGCACCGAGGTGCGACTGGGGCAAAGCCGTTTGCGCCTTGAAAGCGATATAGCGCGAAATCTTGAAACCGGGAAGTGGCACCTCCTGCAGCGGCGCTTTTTAGCGCCCCAACACAGCGAATCCTCTTGATGAACAGTTGGCTTTATCTCACGGTCGAAGGCTTTGCCCACAGTGCTGATCCAGACTTCGAGCACGCCCGCGTAATCGTCTGGCGCGACGGCGCCCCCCTTGAAAACACCTCACTGAGCGCGGCTGCGGCCGGACTGAAAGACCATGAGGTGAGATTGATCCTGCCGATGGAGATGTGCACCT
>NZ_CP146343.1:0-7500 GCF_037055275.1 Pseudomonas sp. ML2-2023-3 | reverse complement strand
CTTGCTGGAGGTATCAGAAGTGCGAATGCTGACATGAGTAACGATAATGGGTGTGAAAAACACCCACGCCGAAAGACCAAGGTTTCCTGCGCAACGTTAATCGACGCAGGGTTAGTCGGTCCCTAAGGCGAGGCTGAAAAGCGTAGTCGATGGAAAACAGGTTAATATTCCTGTACTTCTGGTTATTGCGATGGAGGGACGGAGAAGGCTAGGCCAGCTTGGCGTTGGTTGTCCAAGTTTAAGGTGGTAGGCTGGAATCTTAGGTAAATCCGGGATTCTAAGGCCGAGAGCTGATGACGAGTTGTCTTTTAGACAACGAAGTGGTTGATGCCATGCTTCCAAGAAAAGCTTCTAAGCTTCAGGTAACCAGGAACCGTACCCCAAACCGACACAGGTGGTTGGGTAGAGAATACCAAGGCGCTTGAGAGAACTCGGGTGAAGGAACTAGGCAAAATGGCACCGTAACTTCGGGAGAAGGTGCGCCGGTGAGGGTGAAGCATTTACTGCGTAAGCCCATGCCGGTCGAAGATACCAGGCCGCTGCGACTGTTTATTAAAAACACAGCACTCTGCAAACACGAAAGTGGACGTATAGGGTGTGACGCCTGCCCGGTGCCGGAAGGTTAATTGATGGGGTTAGCTAACGCGAAGCTCTTGATCGAAGCCCCGGTAAACGGCGGCCGTAACTATAACGGTCCTAAGGTAGCGAAATTCCTTGTCGGGTAAGTTCCGACCTGCACGAATGGCGTAACGATGGCGGCGCTGTCTCCACCCGAGACTCAGTGAAATTGAAATCGCTGTGAAGATGCAGTGTATCCGCGGCTAGACGGAAAGACCCCGTGAACCTTTACTATAGCTTTGCACTGGACTTTGAATTTGCTTGTGTAGGATAGGTGGGAGGCTTTGAAGTGTGGACGCCAGTCTGCATGGAGCCAACCTTGAAATACCACCCTGGCAACTTTGAGGTTCTAACTCAGGTCCGTTATCCGGATCGAGGACAGTGTATGGTGGGTAGTTTGACTGGGGCGGTCTCCTCCTAAAGAGTAACGGAGGAGTACGAAGGTGCGCTCAGACCGGTCGGAAATCGGTCGTAGAGTATAAAGGCAAAAGCGCGCTTGACTGCGAGACAGACACGTCGAGCAGGTACGAAAGTAGGTCTTAGTGATCCGGTGGTTCTGTATGGAAGGGCCATCGCTCAACGGATAAAAGGTACTCCGGGGATAACAGGCTGATACCGCCCAAGAGTTCATATCGACGGCGGTGTTTGGCACCTCGATGTCGGCTCATCACATCCTGGGGCTGAAGCCGGTCCCAAGGGTATGGCTGTTCGCCATTTAAAGTGGTACGCGAGCTGGGTTTAGAACGTCGTGAGACAGTTCGGTCCCTATCTGCCGTGGACGTTTGAGATTTGAGAGGGGCTGCTCCTAGTACGAGAGGACCGGAGTGGACGAACCTCTGGTGTTCCGGTTGTCACGCCAGTGGCATTGCCGGGTAGCTATGTTCGGGAAAGATAACCGCTGAAAGCATCTAAGCGGGAAACTTGCCTCAAGATGAGATCTCACTGGAACCTTGAGTTCCCTAAAGGGCCGTCGAAGACTACGACGTTGATAGGTTGGGTGTGTAAGCGCTGTGAGGCGTTGAGCTAACCAATACTAATTGCCCGTGAGGCTTGACCATATAACACCCAAGCAATTTGCGTCGAAGAGACCAGATTGCGGTGTGTGAAGACGATACAAACCGAAAGTTTGCAACTCACAAAACACCAGACTATTACATACCCATTCGCTGGAGCGTAAACCGAAAGGTGAACGACCTGGCTACCGAATTTCTTGACGACCATAGAGCATTGGAACCACCTGATCCCATCCCGAACTCAGAAGTGAAACGATGCATCGCCGATGGTAGTGTGGGGTTTCCCCATGTGAGAGTAGGTCATCGTCAAGATTAAATTCCAAAATCCCTGTCTGCTCGCGCAGACGGGGATTTTGTTTTTGTATAAGTACAAGCTTTGTAAAAAGCCTGTGCTGTTAACCAGGTCATTTGCCTGGCTAACACTTCGATTATCTCAATCGAAAGCAGCAGGAAATAAGGTGTTGACAGCAGCGTGTAACGCTGTAGAATTCGCCTCCCGCTAACGAGAGATCGAAAGCGCAAGTGGTTGATGTTACAGAGGAAACTTTGAAAACATCTTAAAATAACCGCTTGACAGTAACAGAGGCTGCTGTAGAATGCGCGCCTCGGTTCAGCGAAAGCTAAACCAACCGCTCTTTAACAACTGAATCAAGCAATTCGTGTGGGTGCTTGTGGAGTCAGACTGATAGTCAACAAGATTATCAGCATCACAAGTTACTCCGCGAGAAATCAAAGATGTAACCAACGATTGCTGAGCCAAGTTTAGGGTTTCTTAAAAACCCAAAGATGTTTGAACTGAAGAGTTTGATCATGGCTCAGATTGAACGCTGGCGGCAGGCCTAACACATGCAAGTCGAGCGGTAGAGAGAAGCTTGCTTCTCTTGAGAGCGGCGGACGGGTGAGTAATACCTAGGAATCTGCCTGATAGTGGGGGATAACGTTCGGAAACGGACGCTAATACCGCATACGTCCTACGGGAGAAAGCAGGGGACCTTCGGGCCTTGCGCTATCAGATGAGCCTAGGTCGGATTAGCTAGTTGGTGAGGTAATGGCTCACCAAGGCTACGATCCGTAACTGGTCTGAGAGGATGATCAGTCACACTGGAACTGAGACACGGTCCAGACTCCTACGGGAGGCAGCAGTGGGGAATATTGGACAATGGGCGAAAGCCTGATCCAGCCATGCCGCGTGTGTGAAGAAGGTCTTCGGATTGTAAAGCACTTTAAGTTGGGAGGAAGGGCATTAACCTAATACGTTAGTGTTTTGACGTTACCGACAGAATAAGCACCGGCTAACTCTGTGCCAGCAGCCGCGGTAATACAGAGGGTGCAAGCGTTAATCGGAATTACTGGGCGTAAAGCGCGCGTAGGTGGTTTGTTAAGTTGAATGTGAAATCCCCGGGCTCAACCTGGGAACTGCATCCAAAACTGGCAAGCTAGAGTATGGTAGAGGGTAGTGGAATTTCCTGTGTAGCGGTGAAATGCGTAGATATAGGAAGGAACACCAGTGGCGAAGGCGACTACCTGGACTGATACTGACACTGAGGTGCGAAAGCGTGGGGAGCAAACAGGATTAGATACCCTGGTAGTCCACGCCGTAAACGATGTCAACTAGCCGTTGGGAGTCTTGAACTCTTAGTGGCGCAGCTAACGCATTAAGTTGACCGCCTGGGGAGTACGGCCGCAAGGTTAAAACTCAAATGAATTGACGGGGGCCCGCACAAGCGGTGGAGCATGTGGTTTAATTCGAAGCAACGCGAAGAACCTTACCAGGCCTTGACATCCAATGAACTTTCTAGAGATAGATTGGTGCCTTCGGGAACATTGAGACAGGTGCTGCATGGCTGTCGTCAGCTCGTGTCGTGAGATGTTGGGTTAAGTCCCGTAACGAGCGCAACCCTTGTCCTTAGTTACCAGCACGTAATGGTGGGCACTCTAAGGAGACTGCCGGTGACAAACCGGAGGAAGGTGGGGATGACGTCAAGTCATCATGGCCCTTACGGCCTGGGCTACACACGTGCTACAATGGTCGGTACAAAGGGTTGCCAAGCCGCGAGGTGGAGCTAATCCCATAAAACCGATCGTAGTCCGGATCGCAGTCTGCAACTCGACTGCGTGAAGTCGGAATCGCTAGTAATCGTGAATCAGAATGTCACGGTGAATACGTTCCCGGGCCTTGTACACACCGCCCGTCACACCATGGGAGTGGGTTGCACCAGAAGTAGCTAGTCTAACCTTCGGGAGGACGGTTACCACGGTGTGATTCATGACTGGGGTGAAGTCGTAACAAGGTAGCCGTAGGGGAACCTGCGGCTGGATCACCTCCTTAATCGACGACATCAGCTGCTCCATAAGTTCCCACACGAATTGCTTGATTCATTGTAGAAGACGATAACTGCAGAGTCGCTCTGTGGTTTTTCTGTCGTAAAGCTTAGAAATGAGCATTCCATCAAACGGTGGTGAATGTTGATTTCTGATCTTTTGATTAGATCGTTCTTTAAAAATTTGGGTATGTAATAGAAAGTTAGACTGGATAACACTTTCACTGGTGTTTATTCAGGCTAAGGTAAAATTTGTGAGCGTTCTTAATTGAACATGCGAATTTTCGGCGAATGTCGTCTTCATAGTATAACCAGATTGCTTGGGGTTATATGGTCAAGTGAAGAAGCGCATACGGTGGATGCCTTGGCAGTCAGAGGCGATGAAAGACGTGGTAGCCTGCGAAAAGCTTCGGGGAGTCGGCAAACAGACTTTGATCCGGAGATGTCTGAATGGGGGAACCCACCTAACATAAGTTAGGTATCTTAAGCTGAATACATAGGCTTAAGAAGCGAACCAGGGGAACTGAAACATCTAAGTACCCTGAGGAAAAGAAATCAACCGAGATTCCCTTAGTAGTGGCGAGCGAACGGGGACCAGCCCTTAAGCTGTATTGATGTTAGCGGAACGCTCTGGAAAGTGCGGCCATAGTGGGTGATAGCCCTGTACGCGAAAACATCTTTGCAGTGAAATCGAGTAGGACGGAGCACGAGAAACTTTGTCTGAATATGGGGGGACCATCCTCCAAGGCTAAATACTACTGACTGACCGATAGTGAACTAGTACCGTGAGGGAAAGGCGAAAAGAACCCCGGAGAGGGGAGTGAAATAGATCCTGAAACCGTATGCGTACAAGCAGTGGGAGCCCACTTTGTTGGGTGACTGCGTACCTTTTGTATAATGGGTCAGCGACTTATTTTCAGTGGCAAGCTTAACCGAATAGGGGAGGCGTAGCGAAAGCGAGTCTTAATAGGGCGTCTAGTCGCTGGGAATAGACCCGAAACCGGGCGATCTATCCATGGGCAGGTTGAAGGTTGGGTAACACTAACTGGAGGACCGAACCGACTACCGTTGAAAAGTTAGCGGATGACCTGTGGATCGGAGTGAAAGGCTAATCAAGCTCGGAGATAGCTGGTTCTCCTCGAAAGCTATTTAGGTAGCGCCTCATGTATCACTGTAGGGGGTAGAGCACTGTTTCGGCTAGGGGGTCATCCCGACTTACCAAACCGATGCAAACTCCGAATACCTACAAGTGCCGAGCATGGGAGACACACGGCGGGTGCTAACGTCCGTCGTGAAAAGGGAAACAACCCAGACCGTCAGCTAAGGTCCCAAAGTTATGGTTAAGTGGGAAACGATGTGGGAAGGCTTAGACAGCTAGGAGGTTGGCTTAGAAGCAGCCACCCTTTAAAGAAAGCGTAATAGCTCACTAGTCGAGTCGGCCTGCGCGGAAGATTTAACGGGGCTCAAACCATACACCGAAGCTACGGGTATCACTTAGGTGATGCGGTAGAGGAGCGTTCTGTAAGCCTGTGAAGGTGAGTTGAGAAGCTTGCTGGAGGTATCAGAAGTGCGAATGCTGACATGAGTAACGATAATGGGTGTGAAAAACACCCACGCCGAAAGACCAAGGTTTCCTGCGCAACGTTAATCGACGCAGGGTTAGTCGGTCCCTAAGGCGAGGCTGAAAAGCGTAGTCGATGGAAAACAGGTTAATATTCCTGTACTTCTGGTTATTGCGATGGAGGGACGGAGAAGGCTAGGCCAGCTTGGCGTTGGTTGTCCAAGTTTAAGGTGGTAGGCTGGAATCTTAGGTAAATCCGGGATTCTAAGGCCGAGAGCTGATGACGAGTTGTCTTTTAGACAACGAAGTGGTTGATGCCATGCTTCCAAGAAAAGCTTCTAAGCTTCAGGTAACCAGGAACCGTACCCCAAACCGACACAGGTGGTTGGGTAGAGAATACCAAGGCGCTTGAGAGAACTCGGGTGAAGGAACTAGGCAAAATGGCACCGTAACTTCGGGAGAAGGTGCGCCGGTGAGGGTGAAGCATTTACTGCGTAAGCCCATGCCGGTCGAAGATACCAGGCCGCTGCGACTGTTTATTAAAAACACAGCACTCTGCAAACACGAAAGTGGACGTATAGGGTGTGACGCCTGCCCGGTGCCGGAAGGTTAATTGATGGGGTTAGCTAACGCGAAGCTCTTGATCGAAGCCCCGGTAAACGGCGGCCGTAACTATAACGGTCCTAAGGTAGCGAAATTCCTTGTCGGGTAAGTTCCGACCTGCACGAATGGCGTAACGATGGCGGCGCTGTCTCCACCCGAGACTCAGTGAAATTGAAATCGCTGTGAAGATGCAGTGTATCCGCGGCTAGACGGAAAGACCCCGTGAACCTTTACTATAGCTTTGCACTGGACTTTGAATTTGCTTGTGTAGGATAGGTGGGAGGCTTTGAAGTGTGGACGCCAGTCTGCATGGAGCCAACCTTGAAATACCACCCTGGCAACTTTGAGGTTCTAACTCAGGTCCGTTATCCGGATCGAGGACAGTGTATGGTGGGTAGTTTGACTGGGGCGGTCTCCTCCTAAAGAGTAACGGAGGAGTACGAAGGTGCGCTCAGACCGGTCGGAAATCGGTCGTAGAGTATAAAGGCAAAAGCGCGCTTGACTGCGAGACAGACACGTCGAGCAGGTACGAAAGTAGGTCTTAGTGATCCGGTGGTTCTGTATGGAAGGGCCATCGCTCAACGGATAAAAGGTACTCCGGGGATAACAGGCTGATACCGCCCAAGAGTTCATATCGACGGCGGTGTTTGGCACCTCGATGTCGGCTCATCACATCCTGGGGCTGAAGCCGGTCCCAAGGGTATGGCTGTTCGCCATTTAAAGTGGTACGCGAGCTGGGTTTAGAACGTCGTGAGACAGTTCGGTCCCTATCTGCCGTGGACGTTTGAGATTTGAGAGGGGCTGCTCCTAGTACGAGAGGACCGGAGTGGACGAACCTCTGGTGTTCCGGTTGTCACGCCAGTGGCATTGCCGGGTAGCTATGTTCGGGAAAGATAACCGCTGAAAGCATCTAAGCGGGAAACTTGCCTCAAGATGAGATCTCACTGGAACCTTGAGTTCCCTAAAGGGCCGTCGAAGACTACGACGTTGATAGGTTGGGTGTGTAAGCGCTGTGAGGCGTTGAGCTAACCAATACTAATTGCCCGTGAGGCTTGACCATATAACACCCAAGCAATTTGAGTCGAAGAGACCAGATTGCGGTGTGTGAAGACGATACAGACCGAAAGTTTGCGACTCACAAAACACCAAACTATTACATACCCATTCGCTGGAGCGTAAACCGAAAGGTAAACGACCTGGCTACCGAATTTCTTGACGACCATAGAGCATTGGAACCACCTGATCCCATCCCGAACTCAGAAGTGAAACGATGCATCGCCGATGGTAGTGTGGGGTTTCCCCATGTGAGAGTAGGTCATCGTCAAGATTAAATTCCAAACCCCCTGTCTGCTAACGCAGACAGGGGGTTTGTTTTTGGGCCGAG